>DATMKB010000208.1:0-4076 GCA_035553635.1 Mycobacteriales bacterium | reverse complement strand
TCGACGTGCAGGCCGACGACGTCGGTGAGGTACTCCTCGCCCTGCGCGTTGTCGGTCGACAGGCGGCCGAGCGCGTCGCGCAGGTGCACGGCGTCGAAGGCGTAGACGCTCACCGCCACCTCGTCGATCCGCCGGGTCGGCTCGTCGGCGTCCTTGTGCTCGACGACGGCGCGCACCGACCCGTCGTCGCCGCGGACGACGCGGCCGTAGCCGCTGGGGTCGGGCATGCGGGCGGTGAGCAACGTGGTGGCGGCGCCCTGCTCGGCGTGGTGCTGCACCAGCGCGCGCAGCGTCTCGCCGGTGAGCAGCGGGGCGTCGCCGGGGACGACGACGACGGTGCCGTCGAGCTCGCGGCCCTCGAGCGCGACGCGGACGGCGTGGCCGGTGCCGTTCTGCTGCTCCTGCACCACCGCGGTGGCGGCGGGGTCCAGCTCGCCCAGGTGGGCGGTGACCTGCTCGCGGGCGTGGCCGACGACGACGACCAGGTGCTCGGGGTCGAGCGCGCGGGCCGCGGCGACGACGTGGCCGAGCATGCTGCGGCCGGCGAGCTCGTGGAGCACCTTCGGCGTCGTGCGGCTGCGCATGCGGGTGCCCTCGCCCGCGGCGAGCACGACGACGGCGGCCGGGCGCGCGTCGGTCACGGGTGCTCCTGGTGCGGGAGGGCGTCCGGGAGAGCCCCGGACGGGCCGAGTCTACCGGCGGCCCGCCTGGCCCCGGCCTGCGCGGACCTCGGCTCCCGGGGAGGGATTCGAACCCCCGTTCAGGGCTTCAAAGGCCCATGTCCTGCCGCTAGACGACCCGGGACTGCACTTCACCCCGGTCCGAACAGTCGCTCGGGAGGGGCAGGCCGCCCATGATGCCTGCCCACGTGCCGGCTATCCGCCGGTACAGGTCGACGCACTGCGTCAGCCGCACGATCATGCAGCCGCGGTACTCGGCACCGGTGTTGTGCCGGACGGTCGTGGGGTTGTGCCGCTTGAGCGTCGGCCGCCCGAAGCGCTCGACGGGGACGCTGGAGTCGCGGGCCCAGGACCGTGTCGCGGCCTCCACGTCGGCGGTCTCGTGGATGGTGATGCTGTAGCGGCGGTCCGCCTCCGGGAAGCCGATGTCGTCCAGGAAGGCGAGCCAGAGGCGGATGAGCCCGAGGTCGGAGTTGATGAAGGTGACCTGCTCCCGCACCGCCCAGGGCTTGCTCTTCGAGCCCTCGCACCAGTAGGCGACGACGGCCATGAGGTGCAGCTGCTCGCGCGTGAGCGGCCCCACTGCGCGCGCGTGGAAGGATTCCTGGGCGCTGCGGACGACCGAGCGGCGGGCTCTCTCGCGCTGCCAGTACGCCGCCAGGTCGGCCTGCAGGTCGGCTGGGGGCCGTCCGGCCGTCGTGTGCCGTGGCGGGACCGGGAGGTCCGCCGTGTAGGCCCAGGCGCTCTTGATGGAGACGCCCACCTGCGTCGCCACCTCGCTGAGGGAGTGGCCGTCGAGCCGCAGCCGTCGAGCCGCCTCCCGCCTCGCCCCTGCCTCGTCCTGCTCCGCCGACCGCCGTGCGTCCAGGTCGGCCTCCCCGCCGCCGTCGAGGGGCACGTCCTTGAGCCAGCCGGAGAGCGTGCTCCGGCTGACGCCCAGCTCGGAGCCGATCTCGCTGTAGGTCCGCCCCTGCCGGCGGAGCGCGACGGCGGCGGCCCGGGCCCCCTGACCGGCGCGAGGGGTGCCGTGCAGCGCGCGCAGGAGGCTGTCGCTGATCTCGAGCTCAGCCCGGATGCTGCTCCGGGACCACCCCTGCGACTTGAGGGCCTGGGCCCGCTGCGCGAGGTCCCTCCGCTCGTCGTCCGTCAGCCGCCTGCCCATGCGGTGCCGCCTCTCCGTGCTCGGCGACCCTCGGCGGGAGTCTCCCAGCCGGGTCCGACAGAACGGACACCTACGCAGGCGTAGGTTACGGTTCCGTAGGTCTGCCCGTGCCTGCCTCTCGGAGGGCCCATGACCACGACCCCCGTCGCTCCCCGCCTGCCCGGCAACGCCGGCGACCCGGACGCGCCCGTCACGACGGTCGAGTTCGTCCCCGACGAGGCGCGCCCGCTGCAGGCGGTGCCCGGCACCTCGCTCAAGGCCCGCGCCGAGCAGGTCGGGCTCGGGCTCTTCATCGCCGTGCCGCTGCTCGCGGTGCTGGCCGCCGGCTTCGTGCTGTGGGGCGACGGCCTGTCGTGGCGCGACGTCGTCATCAGCACGGTCATGTACGCGGTCACCGGCCACGGCATCACGGTCGGGTTCCACCGCTACTTCACCCACGGCTCGTTCAAGGCCACGCGCCCGCTGCGCATCGCGCTGGCGGTCGCCGGGTCGATGGCGGTCGAGGGCCCGGTGACCCGCTGGGTGGCCGACCACCGCCGGCACCACGCCTACAGCGACCGCGAGGGCGACCCGCACTCCCCCTGGCGCTACGGCACCGGCTTCTGGGCGCTCACCAAGGGCCTGTGGCACGCGCACGTCGGCTGGTTGTTCGACGTCGAGCAGACCGACCAGAAGCGCTTCGCGCCCGACCTGCTCGCCGACCGCGACGTCGCGCGCGTCAACGCGCTGTTCCCCGTGCTCGTGCTCGTGTCGCTGCTCCTGCCGGCCGTCGTGGGCGGCGCGTGGGCCGCCGCCGTCGGCGAGGGCTTCTGGTACGGCGCGGCCACCGCGTTCTTCTGGGCCAGCCTGGTGCGCATCGCGGTGCTGCACCACGCCACGTGGTCGATCAACTCCATCTGCCACGCCTTCGGCGAGCGCCCGTTCACCACGCGCGACCGCAGCGCCAACGTCTGGCCGCTCGCGCTCATCTCGATGGGCGAGAGCTGGCACAACCTGCACCACGCCGACCCCACGGCGGCGCGGCACGGCGTCGACCGCTTCCAGGTCGACACCAGCGCCGAGGTCATCCGCGGACTGGAGAAGCTGGGCTGGGCGCACGACGTCCGCTGGCCGAAGCGGGAGCGCCTCGACGCCCGCCGGCGCGCCCGTGCGGCAGGCTGACGGGGTGAGCCTCCCCGCGCGCGTCCGGATGACCGGTGCGCAGCGGCGGGCCCAGCTGCTCGACGTCGGCAGGGAGCTGTTCGCCGAGCGCGGCTACGACGCCACCTCCGTCGAGGAGGTGGCGCTGCGCGCCGGCGTCAGCAAGCCCGTGGTCTACGAGCACTTCGGCGGCAAGGAGGGCCTCTACGCGGTCGTGGTCGACCGGGAGGTGCAGCGGCTCCTGACGAGCTTCGAGGCCGCGCTCACCGGCGACAGCCCGCGACTGCTGGTCGAGCAGGCGACGCTCGCTCTGCTCACGTACGTGGAGGACGAGAGCGACGGGTTCCGCATCCTCGTCCGCGAGCCACCGCCGGGCGGCAGCAGCGGCTACGCGACCATCATCAGCGACGTCGCGCAGCGGGTCGAGCACATCCTCGACCGGGAGTTCGCCGCCCGGGGCTACCGGACGACGCTCGCGGCCCTGTACTCGCAGGCCCTGGTGGGCATGGTCTCTCTGACCGGGCAGTGGTGGCTCGACGCCCGCGAGCTCGAGCGCGACGACGTCGTGGCGCACCTGGTGAACCTGGCCTGGAACGGCCTGTCCTCGCTCGAGCCGGAACCCGGGCTCCAGGTGCGCCGCGCGCGCCGCTAGGGGTCAGACGCGCGTGCGCGCGTTCTTGTCGGCGAGCAGCGCGACGGCCGTGAGGACGGCGCCGGACGCGAGGTGCAGCACGTGGTCGGCGCCGTTGAGGGCCACGACGTTCAGGGCGGTGCCGGTGATGGGCGGCCCGAGCACGCCGAGCGCCAGGTACGTGACGCCGATCGCGAGGTTGGCCCCGCGCGAGGTGTCGTGGCGCTTGGACGCGGCGATGAGCGCGACGCCGATGAGCAGGTGGACGATGTTGTGCAGGTGGTTGACCTGGAAGATGCCGAGCAGGTCGTTGTCGGTCCGGTCGGCGAAGGTCTCGCTGACGAAGAAGCCGGCGATGCCGACGAGCGTGTAGATCGCGCCGAACGCGAGGGCGACGGTCTGGTTGACGGTGCGGCCGGTACGGCCCACCTCGTGCGAGCCGTGGGTCACGGTGCCTCCTGGG
>DATMKB010000207.1:0-2807 GCA_035553635.1 Mycobacteriales bacterium | reverse complement strand
GGGCACCGGACGGCACGGGCTGCGCGGCGACCCCCACCGGCGCAGCGGCCGGGGCGACGGCGACCGAGGACGCGGCCGCGGCCGCCTGCTGCTCCTGCGTCTGCACCTCGACGTTGAAGAGGAACCCGACGGACTCCTCCTTGATCGCGTCCATCATGGCCGCGAACATGTCGAAGCCCTCGCGCTGGTACTCCACCAGCGGGTCGCGCTGGCCCATCGCGCGCAGGCCGATGCCCTCCTGCAGGTAGTCCATCTCGTAGAGGTGCTCGCGCCACTTGCGGTCGAGCACCGACAGGAGCACCCGCCGCTCGAGCTCGCGCATGAGCGGCTCGCCGTCGGGTCCCGTGCCCAGCGACGCCTCGCGGCGGTCGTAGGCGGCCTGCGCGTCGGCCTGCAGGTCCTCGACGAGCTTCTCGGCCGACAGGCCCTCGCGGGCGTCGCCCTCGTAGTCCTCGACCCGCAGCCCCACCGGGTAGAGCGTGCCGAGCGCCGTCCACAGCTGCTCGAGGTCCCAGTCCTCCGGGTAGCCCTCGGCAGTGGCGGCCAGCACGTAGCCCTCGACGGCGTCGTCGACCATGTTGCGGATCTGCTCGTGCAGGTCCTCGCCGTGCAGGATCTTGCGGCGCTCGTCGTAGATGACGGTGCGCTGGCGGTTGAGCACCTCGTCGTACTTGAGGACGTTCTTGCGGATCTCGAAGTTCTGCTGCTCGACCTGGGTCTGCGCGGAGCGGATCGCCCGGCTGACCATCTTCGACTCGATCGGCTGGTCGTCCGGGATGTTCATCCGGTCCATGATCGACTCGACGGCGCTGGCGTTGAACAGCCGCATGAGGTCGTCGCCGAGCGAGAGGTAGAAGCGGGACAGGCCCGGGTCGCCCTGGCGGCCGGAGCGGCCGCGGAGCTGGTTGTCGATGCGGCGCGACTCGTGCCGCTCGGTGCCGAGGACGTACAGGCCACCGGCCTCGACGACCTCCTCGTGCTCGGCCTCCACCGACCGCTTCGCGCGCTCGAGCGCCTCCGGCCACGCGGCCTCGTACTCGGCCGGGGTGTCGACCGGCGACAGCCCGCGGCTGCGCAGCTCGTCGGCGGCGATGTGCTCGGGGTTGCCGCCGAGCATGATGTCGGTGCCGCGGCCGGCCATGTTCGTGGCCACCGTGACGGCGCCCTTGCGGCCGGCCTGCGCGACGATCGTCGCCTCGCGGGCGTGCTGCTTGGCGTTGAGCACCTCGTGCGGGATGCCGCGCTTGCGCAGCAGCTGCGACAGGAACTCGCTCTTCTCGACCGAGACCGTGCCCACGAGCACCGGCTGCCCGGCCTCGTGCCGCTCGGCGATGTCCTCGACGACCGCCTCGAACTTCGCCAGCTCGGTCTTGTAGACGACGTCGGGCTCGTCGCGGCGCTGCGGCGTGCGGTTCGTCGGGATCTCCACGACGCCGAGGTCGTAGGTCTGCGAGAACTCGGCGGCCTCGGTGGTGGCCGTGCCGGTCATGCCGGAGAGCTTGTTGTAGAGGCGGAAGTAGTTCTGCAGCGTGATCGTGGCGAGGGTCTGGTTCTCGTTCTTGATCTGCACCTTCTCCTTGGCCTCGATGGCCTGGTGCATGCCCTCGTTGTAGCGCCGGCCGGCGAGCACGCGCCCGGTGTGCTCGTCGACGATGAGCACCTCGCCGTCGATGACGACGTACTCCTTGTCCTTGCGGTACAGCTCCTTGGCCTTGAGCGCGTTGTTGAGGTAGCCGACGAGCGGGGTGTTCACCGACTCGTAGAGGTTCTCGATGCCGAGCTGGTCCTCGACCTTCTCGACGCCGCTCTCCAGGATGCCGATGGTGCGCTTCTTCTCGTCGACCTCGTAGTCGACGTCCCTGACCAGGCGCGGCGCGATGCGGGCGAACTCGACGTACCAGTGCGTGGCCTGGTCGGCCGGGCCGCTGATGATGAGCGGGGTGCGCGCCTCGTCGATGAGGATGGAGTCGACCTCGTCGACGATGGCGAAGTTGTGGCCGCGCTGCACGAGCTCGGCGGCGCTCCAGGCCATGTTGTCGCGCAGGTAGTCGAAGCCGAACTCGTTGTTCGTGCCGTAGGTGATGTCGCAGGCGTACGCCGGCCGGCGGACGTCGGGCCGCTCGTTGGCCAGCACGACGCCGACGCTCAGGCCGAGGAAGCGGTGGACGCGGCCCATCCACTCGGCGTCGCGGCGGGCGAGGTAGTCGTTGACGGTGACGACGTGGACGCCCTTGCCCTCGACCGGGTTGCCGTCGAGGTCGCGGGCGTCGAGGGCGTTGAGGTAGGCCGGCAGGACGGCGGTGAGGGTCTTGCCCTCACCGGTGCGCATCTCGGCGATGTTGCCCAGGTGCAGGGCGGCGCCGCCCATGACCTGGACGTCGAAGTGGCGCTGGCCCAGCGTGCGGCGGGCCGCCTCGCGGGCGACGGCGAACGCCTCGACGAGCAGGTCGTCGACGGTCTCGCCGTCGGCGAGGCGCTTCTTGAAGACGTCGGTCTCACCGCGCAGCTCGGCGTCGCTGAGCTTCGTGATCTCGTCCTCGACGCGGTTCACCGCCTCGGAGATGGCCTTGAGCCGGCGCAGCGTCTTGCCCTCGCCTGCCCGGAGGAGCTTCTGCAGGACCACGCTGGTGCACCTCTCGTCGCCGGTCACGGCTCGCGGCGGCATCCGCCACCGCGGGGCATCGTAGGCGCACCCGTGCGCCCGCCCGCTCTCCCGAACGGACGGCGCGGCCGGGTCGTGCCGGGCGTGCTCGACTGGCGGGGTGACCGCGCTCGAGCCCGTCGAGATCACCGCCGGCCGGCTGCAC
>DATMKB010000206.1:0-4579 GCA_035553635.1 Mycobacteriales bacterium | reverse complement strand
GGGCACCGGCGGGGCGGGGCGGGTGTCCGACCGCCGGGTCTCGACCGGGGCTCAACCCTCGACCTCGACCTGACGGTTATAGTTATGTCAACCTGCGGACAGCGCGGGACGCTACGGACCGCCCGGGACGCCGGTCAACCGCCGTGCCCGGCGTGTCGCGAACCCGTGCGGGTGACGTGCGGGTGGTAGGGCGCTCAGCCGCCGGCGCGGGCCCGCTTGTCGGCGTACATCGCCTCGTCGGCCTGCCGCAGGAGGGTGCGCGCGTCGAGCTCGCCGGCCGCGCACCAGGCCGTGCCGACGCTCGTGCCGACCCGCACCTCCCCCGTCCCGGGCGCGCCGGGCACCTGCACCGGCTGCCCGACCGACCGCCGCAGCCGCGCCGCCAGCGGCGCGAGGTCGGCGGGGTCGGCCTGCTCGACGAGCACGACGAACTCGTCGCCACCGAGCCGCGCGACGGTGTCGGAGGGCCGCACGGCGGCGGTGAGCCGGCGGGCGACGGCGCGCAGGACGGCGTCGCCGGCGTCGTGCCCGGCGGTGTCGTTGACCCCCTTGAACCCGTCGAGGTCGAGGAACAGCACCGCGGTGCCGAGCCCGGTCAGCCCGGCGCGGGCGTCGCGCGACAGGGCGGCCCGCAGCCGCTCCTCGAGCAGGCCGCGGTTGGCCAGGCCGGTGAGGGGGTCGCGCACGGCGCGCTCGGACAGCACCGCGGCGAGGTCGCGCAGGTCCTGCTCGGCCCGCCGGCGCTCGGTGACGTCCTGGGCGCTGACGGCGAACCACGCCGGCCGGCCGGTGGCGTCCGGCACGAGCGAGACGCCGTGCAGCAGCCAGCGCACCCGGCCGTCCGGGTGCACGCAGCGCTGCTCGGTCTGCACGACGCCGTCCCGGCCGGCCGCGAGCAGCGAGGCGACGACGTCGGCGTCGGACACGGCGTCGGACGCGGCGTCGGGCTGCAGGACCGCGGCGAGCGGCTCGCCGACGAGGTCCTCGGGCGGGCGCCCGAGGAGCGCGGCGTAGGTGGCGTTGACGCGCACGTACCGGCCGGCGAGGTCGGCCAGCGCCAGCCCGATGCGGGCCTGCTCGAAGAAGGTCGCGAAGACGTCCGGGGCCGCCGCCAGCTCCTCCATGGTGGCGCGCGCGGCCCGGGCCCGCTCGGGGCTCACGGACGGCTCGGCACCGCCGGGCGCGGGCGGGAGCACAGGAGCACCTCCAGAGCGGGGACGACACCGTCGGCCTGCCCGCCCGGGCCGTGCGGCACCCCTGCAGGAGGCGCAGGTCTCAGCGCCGGACGACGATCCCCGGGGCGCTGACGTCGAAGACCGTGCCCTCCATGCCGAGCAGCGTGGCGAGCGCGGCCGACTTCGTGGCGGCGTCGCCGGGCGCGCCCCACACGACGGTGCGGCCGTCGACGAGCTCGACCGCGACGTCGGCCGGCCCGGTGGCGCGCAACACCGCGAGCTGGCCGGACAGCTGGGCGGGCAGCTCGGCGAGCACCGCGAGCACCGCCCGCGTGGCGGGGTCGTCGGGGCCCGGCCGGGCCAGGGCCAGCGCCGGGACGCCCGGCGGCAGGGCGGGCTCGACGGCGAAGCCCACGCCCGCGGCGTCGACGAGCAGCGCGCCGTCGTCGCGCAGGACGGCGCCGACGGGCGTGCGCTCGGTGACCTGCAGGCGCAGCGTCGTCGGCCAGACCCGCAGGACGCGGACGTCCTGCGCCGGCGGCAGCGCGGCGCGCACGCGCGCGGACACGCCGGCGACGTCGACACGGGCCAGCGGGGTGCCGGGCTCGACGGCCGCCGCCTCGACGACGGCGTCCGGGGCGAGCCGCGCGGTGCCGGTGACCTCGACGTCGTCGACCGCGAGGACGGGCGAGGCGAGGACGAGCCAGGCCAGGCCCGCGAGCGGGGCGAGGACGGCGAGCAGGACGAGCCCGCGGCGGGCCCGGCGGCGCCGGCGGTCGAGGCGCTCGGCGCGCTCCCGGGCGGCGCGGTGGGGGGCCGCCGGCACGACCGACGGCCGGGCCGGGCGGACGGGGGCGGTCACGCGTCTCCTCCGAGCAGGCGCAGGACCTCCGGGCCGACGAGGGTCACGTCGCCGGCGCCGAGGGTGAGGACGAGGTCGCCGGCCTGCGCGCGCTCGGCGAGCGCCGCCGGCACCGCCGACCACGAGGGCTCGAACAGCACCTGCTCGCGCGGCAGCGGGACGGCGGCGGCGACGGTGGCGCCGGACGCGCCGGGCACCGGCTCCTCCCCCGCCGCGTAGACCTCCATGACGACGACCTCGTCGGCGGCGCCGAGCGCCGACCCGAAGGCGTCGGCGAAGGCCAGCGTGCGGCTGTAGCGGTGCGGCTGGAAGGCCACGACGAGCCGCCCCGTGCCCGCGACCTCGCGGGCCGCGGCCAGCTGGGCGACGAGCTCGGTGGGGTGGTGCGCGTAGTCGTCGTAGACGCGGACGCCGCCCGCGGTGCCCTTGAGCTCCATCCGGCGCCGGACGCCGCTGAAGCCGGCCAGGCCCTCGACGAGCCGCTCCTCGGGCAGGCCCAGGCCCAGGCCGGTGAGCAGCGCGCCGCCGGAGTTGAGCGCGAGGTGGCGGCCGGGCACGGCGAGCTGCACCTGCGGCAGCCGGCGGCCGTGCAGCACGGGGGCGTAGCGGCTCGTGGTGCCGCTGACGGAGAGGTCGGCCATGCGCAGGTCGGCGTCGTCGGCGGTGCCGTAGGTGCGCACCTCGAGGCCGCCGGACCGGGCGACCTCGCCGAGCCGCCGGGAGCCGGGGTCGTCGGCGCAGACGACGAGGAAGCCGCTCACGGTGGCGACGAAGTCCTCGAACGCGCGGACGACGGCGGCCTCGTCGCCGTAGTGGTCGAGGTGGTCGGCCTCCACGTTGGTGACCACCGCCGCGTGCGGGTGGTAGGCGAGGAAGGACCCGTCGCTCTCGTCGGCCTCGACGACGAACAGGTCGCCGGAGCCGTGGTGGGCGTTGCTGCCCGCCTCGTTGAGGTCGCCGCCGATGGCGAAGCTCGGGTCGACGCCGCAGCGCTGCGCCGCGACGGTGAGCATCGAGGTCGTGGTCGTCTTGCCGTGGGTGCCGGCGACCGCGACGCCGCGGCGCCCGGTCATGAGCGCGGCCAGCGCCTGCGCCCGCGGCACGACCGCCAGGCCGCGGCGGCGGGCCTCGACGAGCTCGGGGTTGTCCTCGCGGATGGCGGTGGAGACGACGACCGTGCGCGCGCCCTCCACGTTCTCCGCGGCGTGCCCGACGGCCACCCGCGCGCCGAGCGCGCGCAGGGCCGCGACCGTGCGGGAGTCCTTGCTGTCGCTGCCGCTCACGGCGGCGCCGCGGGCGAGCAGGACGCGCGCGATGCCGCTCATGCCGGCACCGCCGATGCCGACGAGGTGGACGGCGGACAGGTCGATCGGGGGCGCGGCGGGGGCGGTCATGCGCTCCCCCTTCCCGCCGCGGCGAGGACCATCTCGGCCAGGGCGACGTCGGCGTCGCGGTTGCCGTACCGGGCGGCGGCCGCGCTCATGGCGTCGAGCCGCGAGGGGTCGCGCAGCAGCGGCAGGACGAGCCGCCGGACGCGCTCCGGGTCGAGCTCCTCGTCGGCGACCAGCAGCCCGCCGCCGGCGTCGACGACGGGACGGGCGTTGAGCGCCTGCTCGCCGTTGCCGATCGGCAGCGGCACGTACACCGCGGGCAGCCCGACGGCGGCGAGCTCGGCGCACGTCATCGCACCCGCCCGGCACACCGCCAGGTCGGCGGCGGCGTAGGCGAGGTCCATGCGGTCGCAGTAGGCGAGCACGTGGTGGGTGGCCGGCGGGGCGTCGCCCAGCTGCGTGCGGACGGCGTCGGCCTGCTTGGGGCCCGCGACGTGCAGCACGCTGACGCCGGCGGCGGCGAGGTCGCGGGCGGCGCCGGTGATGGCGCGGTTGAGCCGCATCGCGCCCTGCGACCCGCCGGTGACGAGCAGCACCCGCCCGGCGGCGGGCAGGCCGAAGTGCGCCCGCGCCTGCGCCTGCACCGCCGCGCGGTCCAGCCGGGCGATCTGCGGCCGCAGCGGGATGCCGAGCACGCGCGCGCCCCGAAGACCGCTGCCCGAGACCGCGGCCGCCACGTGGTCGGTGAGCCGCGCGCCGACGCGGTTCGCGAGCCCGGCCCGGGCGTTGGCCTCGTGCACCACGATCGGCGTGCGCCGCCGGCGCGCGGCGAGGTAGGCCGGCAGGGCGACGTAGCCCCCGAAGCCGACGACGACGTCGGCCTCCACCCGGTCGAGGTGGTCGCGGGTGGTGCGCACGGCGCCGCGCAGCCGGCCCGGCAGGCGCAGCAGGTCGACGGTGGGCCGGCGGGGTAGCGGGACGCGCGGCACCTCGGCGAGCGGGTAGCCCCGCTCGGGCACGAGCCGCGCCTCGAGGCCCGTGGCGGTGCCGAGGGCCGTGACGACGGCGTCGGGCACGAGGCGGCGGACGGCGTCGGCGGTGGCGAGCGCGGGCTCGACGTGACCGGCCGTGCCGCCGCCGGCCACGACGACCGAGAGGCGCGTCACCGGCGGCCGGCGGGGCGCCGTCCGCGCGCGGGGGCGGACGCGGCC
>DATMKB010000205.1:0-10674 GCA_035553635.1 Mycobacteriales bacterium | reverse complement strand
CCCGGCCTGACGCCGGGCGAGGTGGAGGACGTCCTCGAGGACACCGCCCACCGCTTCACCTCCGGCGCCGAGTACGAGGAGGACCCGCGCAACCCCGGCGCGCTGACCTCCTTCGACAAGGGCCACGGCCTGGTCGACGTCTTCGCCGCCCTGCAGCGCGTCCTCGCCACCGGCACCGCGACGGCGGGCACCGGCGACGGCAGCACCGCGGACAGCGGGAGCACCGCGCCGGTGCGGGCGCGCGGACGCAGGTAGCGGGCTGCGGGAGGGGCGGCGAGCGCCGTCCCTCCCGCCGTCAGGCCGTGACCTGGACGCCCTTCCAGAACGCCACCCGGCCGCGGATCTCCGCCGCGGCGTCCTTCGGCTCCGGGTAGTACCAGGCGGCGTGGGCGTTCACCTCGCCGTCCACCTGCACGGAGAAGTAGCTGGCCGTCCCCTTCCACGGGCAGACGGTGTGGTGTCCGACGGCAGCAGCACGTCGTCGCGCACCTCCGACCGCGGGAAGCAGCTGTTGCCCGTCAGCGAGTGTCGCCGGACTCAGCGAGGACGGTGCCGTTCCAGCGCGCAGTGACCATGCCGGGAGTCTGCTCCCGCCGCGCCGGTCAGGCCAGGCGGAGGCCGGACGCCGGCTGCGGCCGGCCGTAGAGCCAGCCCTGCGCGACGTCGACGTCGAGGTCGCGCAGCCGGGCCGCCACCTCGGCCGTCTCGACGCCCTCGGCGACCACCTCGAGGTCGAGGGCGTGCGCCATCTGCACGACGCTGCCGACGATCGCGGCGTCGCGCTCGTCGGTGTCGACGTCGCGGTTGAACGCGCGGTCGAGCTTGAGCCGGCTGACCGGCAGCTCGCGCAGGTACGACAGGGCGGACCACCCGGTGCCGAAGTCGTCGACGGAGATGCTGATGCCGGCGGCGGCGAGCGTCCGCACGGCCTCGCGGGCCCGCTCGTCGAACAGCGCCGACTCGGTGAGCTCGACGGTGAGCGTGCCGTCGCCCCGCAGCAGCTCCTCGCGCAGGGTGGCGACGACCTCCGGCGGCCGGAGGGCCGGCGCCGCCACGTTGACGGCGACCGTGCCCTGCCACCCGGCCGCCCGCCACGCGCGGGCCTGCCGCGCCGCCGCCCGCACGACGTGCCGGGTGACGGCGTGCACGAGGTCGGTCTGCTCAGCGGTCGGCAGGAACTCGCCGGGCAGGAGCAGGCCGCGGCGGGGGTGCTGCCAGCGCAGCAGGGCCTCGACCGCCACGACGCGCTCGGTGCGCAGGTCGACGAGCGGCTGGTAGTGCAGGACCAGCTCGCCGGCGCTCAGCGCGACCCGCAGCTCCGCCAGCAGCGCGAGGCGCTCCGACCGCCGGCTGTCCAGCTCGGCGTCGTAGACGGCCCACCCGCTGCGCTCGAGCTTGGCCCGGTACATCGCCATGTCGGCGGCCTGCAGCAGCGCGTCGGCGGTGCGCCCGTGCTCCGGGGCCACGGCGATGCCCACGCTCGCCGACAGCCTGACGTCGAGGCCGCCGAGCGCGAACGGCTCAGCGATGCTGCGCCCGATGTCCTCGGCCAGGCGCTCCGGAGCGCACGAATCGGGCCCGCGCAGCACGACGGCGAACTCGTCGCCCCCGAGCCGCGCCACCGTCCCGCGCTCGCCGACGACGCCGGCCAGCCGCCGCCCGAGCTGCTCGATCACCGAGTCGCCGACGCCGTGGCCGAGCGAGTCGTTGACGTCCTTGAAGTCGTCGAGGTCGAGCAGCAGCAGCGCCGGCGGGCAGGGAGCGTCGACGGACAGCTCCTCCGCGAGGACGGCGTGCACCACCACCCGGTTCGGCAGGCCGGTCAGCTCGTCGGTGCCCGCCTGGGCGAGCGCCCGGCGCGACATCGCGTCGCGCTCCACGGCGCCGGCCACCACCGTGGCCACGGTGCCGAGGAAGTCGAGGTCGACCGGCGTGAAGCGGCCGGGCTCGGCGCTGTGTGCCGTCACCGCGCCCCAGAGGTGCCCGTCGACGAGGACCGGCGCGAACATGCCGCTCCGCACCCCCCACTCGGCGACGACGTCGGGCTGGTCGATCGTGCCGGGCACCGCGTAGTCGTCGACGAGCAGCGGCTGCCCCGTGTCGACGAGGTGGCGCAGGCTCGACCGCGGCGGCGCCGGCAGGCGCTGCTGCGCGGCACGCGGGTCGCTGGCGCCGAGCACGAGCCAGTCGCCGTCGGGCAGGAGCTGCAGCACTCCGGAGGTGGTGGAGCCGAGCGTCTCGCCGACGGCCTTGGTGACGAGGTCGTGCACCTGCGGCAGGTCGGCGGTCAGCGCCCGCGCCGACACCGCGGCCAGCGCCGCCTGCTGGCCGGCGCGGTGGGCGAGCCGCTCGGACGCCTGCCGCTCCTCGGTGACGTCGCGGACGGTGAGCACGATGCCCCGCACCGACGGGTCGTCGAGCAGGTTGTTCGCGACGGCCGACAGCCGGCGCCGCCGGCCCTCGACGTCGACGACGGTGACGTCGAGCGCCGGCCACACCCCGGGCTGCGCGAGGACCGCCTTCCAGGCTCCGATGACCCGCGACCGGTCCTCCGGCACCACGAACTGCATGAGCTGGGCCTCGGTCGGGCCTCCGAAGGCGCGCACCGCCGCCGGGGAGGCGTAGGTGATGGCGCCCGTCCCGTCGGTCATCAGCAGCAGGTCGGAGCAGTGCTCGACGAGCGCGCGGGCGCGCGAGCGGGACGCCTGCGCTGCCTCCATGAGCCTGGAGTTGTCGAGGGCCAGCGCCACCCGGTCGGCGAGGGCGTCGACGAGCCGGCGGTCGTCGACGCCGAGCCGGCTGCTGGTGCTCGCGACGGCGAGCATCCCGACGGTCTGGCCGCGGGAGGTCATCCGGACGCCGTAGAGCGACTCGACCGCGACGCGGTCGGCGTGCCCGGCCAGCACCGAGCTGGCCGACGCGAGCGCCGCCACCTGGTCGCGTCCGACCACCAGCGCCCGGCCGTCGCGGAGCACCTGGCGCAGGAAGACCGCCTCCTCGCCGGCCCACGACCGCAGCCACGGCACGAGCAGCCGCTCGGCCTCCGGGTCGGGGTGGGTGACGGCGGCGCGGGCGACGGACGGCGCACCGTCGTCGTCCCAGTCGAGCAGCCAGGCTGCGCAGGGGCCGCCGACCTCGCTGCCGACGGCGCGCGCGGCCGCCTCGAGCAGGTCCTCGCTCGTGCCGAGCGCCTCGTCGCAGCGCCGGGTGACCCGGGCGACCGCGCGCTCGCGCCGGGCGGTGCTCCGCTCGAGGGCGAGCAGCAGCGCGTCGGCGAGGGCTGCGGACGCCTGGGCGGCGACGTGCACGGCGTAGGCGACGTCGTGCTCGTCGTAGGGGGTGCCGGCGTGCCGGCCGGCGGCGAGCACCCCGAGCAGCCGCCCCTCCCAGACCACCGGCACGAGCAGCAGCGCGTGCACGGGGTGCGCCTCGAGCCAGGGGGCGTAGTCGGCGGGCACCGGGCCGTCGGCCAGCGGGTCGCCGACGACGAGCGGCCGGCCCGACACGCACGCCCGGCCGACCAGCCCCTCGTCGGTGCGCACGGGCGACTGGCTGAACAGCCGCCGCAGCTCGGCCTCCTGGCCGGGGTCCTCCGCGACGAGCGCCGCCGCCTCCAGCGTGACGCCGTCGGACAGGTCCGTGAGCAGGACCGCGGTGCCGCCGCCGAGCAGCCCGTGCAGGGCGCGGGCGGCGGCGGAGGCGATGGTGCGGGGGTGCCGGCTGTCGGCCCGGAGCCGCTCGGCGAGCCCGACGAGGACGTCGGTGCGCGCGGCGGCGCGGG
The DNA here is from genome assembly GCA_035553635.1 of Mycobacteriales bacterium. GTDB lineage: Bacteria > Actinomycetota > Actinomycetes > Mycobacteriales > SCTD01 > DATLGD01. The sequence goes on along the minus strand of DATMKB010000205.1, from coordinate 6,893 downwards.
CGAGCGCGGCGGCGTCCTGCTCCCCCGCGCCGGTGCACGGCACGGCGTGCTGCACGACGAGCGCGACGGCGCCGGCCGCGTCGCGCACCGCGCTGCGGCGCAGGTGCGCCTCGACCCGGGTGCCGTCGGGGCGCAGGTAGCTCGCCGGGCCGTCGACGACGTCGGCCGCACCGCCGACGAGCCGGGCGTGGCCCTCTTCGAGCGCCTCGGCGCAGCCGGGCGCCACCAGCGCCGTCCCGTCCGCCGCGAGCAGCTCGGTCTCGCTGCGCCCGAGCAGCGCGCACATCGGACGGTTGGCGCGCAGCAGCCTGCCCTCGACCGAGGACACGGCGAGCGCCACCGGCAGGTCCTCGAAGGCGCCGAAGTCCTCGAGGAGCCGGGCGGCCGGCCCGGGCAGGCCCATGAGCGGCCTCCGCTGCGTCGGGGGAAGGGGAGCGGTGCCCGGGACCCTAGCCCGTCGCCCCCGTGCGGGTCCCGCGTTCCCGGTGACGGGCCGCCGGCGCCAGCATCAGCTCGACCTTCTGGAACTCCTTGAGCGTGGAGTAGCCGGTCATCGCCATGGCCCGGCGCAGCCCGCCGAACAGGTTGGTGGTGCCGTCGGACGTGACCGACGGGCCGACCAGCACCTCCTCGAGCGTGCCGACCGGCGGCACCGCCACGCGGGTGCCGCGCGGCAGCTCGGGGTGCGAGGAGCCGTGGCCCCAGTGCCACCCGCGGCCGGGCGCCTCGTGCGCCCGGGCGAGCGGCCCGCCGAGCATGACGGCGTCGGCGCCGCAGGCGATCGCCTTGGCGATGTCGCCGCCGGTGCGCATGCCGCCGTCGGCGATGACGTGCACGTAGCGGCCGCCGGACTCGTCGAGGTAGTCGCGCCGCGCACCCGCGGCGTCAGCCACGGCGGTGGCCATCGGGACGCCGATGCCCATGACGTCGCGGGTGGTGTTGGCCGACCCGCCGGCGACGCCGACGAGCACCCCGGCCGCGCCGGTGCGCATGAGGTGCAGGGCGCTCTGGTAGGTGGCCGCGCCGCCGACGAGCACGGGCACGTCGAGGTCGGCGATGAAGCGCTTGAGGTTGAGCGGCTCCTGCCGGCTGCTGACGTGCTCGGCCGACACGACGGTGCCCTGGATGACGAAGACGTCGACGCCGCTGTCGAGCACGGTCTGGGCGAACTGCACCGTGCGCTGCGGCGTCAGGGAGGCGGCGACCGTGACGCCGGCGTCGCGCACCTCCTTCACCCGCGCGGTGATGAGGTCGGCCTTGACCGGCTCGCTGTAGATGCGCTGCAGCTCGGGGGTGACGTCCTCCGCCGGCAGCGACGCGATGCGCTCGAGCAGCGGCTCGGGGTCGTCGTAGCGGGTCCACAGGCCCTCGAGGTCGAGGACGCCCAGGCCGCCCAGCCGACCGATCGCGATGGCGGTGGCCGGCGAGACGACGCCGTCCATGGCGCTCGCGACGAGCGGCAGCTCGAAGCGGTAGGCGTCGATGTCCCAGGCCAGCGAGACGTCCTCGGGGTCGCGGGTGCGGCGCGACGGCGCGATGACGACGTCGTCGAACCCGTAGGCGCGACGGCCGGTCTTGCCGATGCCGATCTCGACGATGTCGGGCACCCCGCTCAGCCCCGACCGCTGTAGTTGGGGGCCTCGACGGTCATCTGGATGTCGTGCGGGTGGCTCTCCTTGAGCCCGGCCGCCGTGATGCGCACGAGCTGGGCGTCCTGCAGCTCGGCGATGGTGCGCGCGCCGCAGTAGCCCATGCCGGCCCGCAGGCCGCCGACGAGCTGGTGGGCGACGCCGGCGAGCTGCCCGCGGTAGGGCACCTGCCCCTCGATGCCCTCGGGCACGAGCTTCTCGTCGGACAGCACGTCGTCCTGGAAGTAGCGGTCCTTGGAGAAGCTCGACTGGCCCTGGCCGCGCGAGCGCATCGCGCCCAGCGACCCCATCCCGCGGTAGCTCTTGAACTGCTTGCCGTTGACGAACACCATCTCGCCCGGGCTCTCCTCGACGCCGGCGAGCAGGCTGCCGAGCATGACGGTGTCGGCGCCGCAGGCGATCGCCTTGGCGATGTCGCCGGAGTACTGCAGGCCGCCGTCGCCGATGACGGGCACGCCCGCCGGCCGGCAGGCGCGGGCGGCCTCGAAGATGGCGCTGACCTGCGGCACGCCCACGCCCGCGACGACGCGCGTGGTGCAGATGGAGCCCGGCCCCACGCCCACCTTGACGGCGTCGGCACCGGCGTCGACGAGCGCCTGGGCGCCGGCGCGCGTGGCGACGTTGCCGCCGATGACGTCGACCCCGGGCGCCGCCGCCTTGATGCGGCCGACCATGTCGCCGACCGCGCGGTTGTGCCCGTGCGCGGTGTCGACGACGACGGCGTCGCAGCCGCTCTCGACGAGGGCCATCGCCCGCTTGAACGCGTCCTCGCCGACGCCGACCGCCGCGGCCACCATGAGCCGGCCGTCGGCGTCCTTGGTGGCGAGCGGGTACTGGTCGCGCTTGACGTAGTCCTTGACGGTGATGAGGCCGCGCAGGTGGCCGGCGTCGTCGACGAGCGGGAGCTTCTCGATCTTGTTCTCGCGCAGCAGCCGCAGCGCCTCGTCGCCGCTCACGCCCTCGGGCGCGGTGACGAGCGGCATCGGCGTCATGAGCTCGCGCACCGGGCGCCGGCGGTCGGTCTCGAAGCGCATGTCGCGGTTGGTGACGATGCCGAGCAGGACGCCGTCGGCGTCGACCACCGGGGCGCCGGAGATGCGGTAGCGGCCGCACATCCGGTCGACGTCGTCGAGGGTGTCGTCGGGCGAGCAGGTGACCGGGTTGGTCACCATGCCGGCCTCGGACCGCTTGACGAGGTCGACCTGGGCCGCCTGGTCCTCGATCGACAGGTTGCGGTGCAGCACGCCGATGCCGCCCTGCCGCGCCATGGCGATGGCCATGCGGGCCTCGGTGACGGTGTCCATGGCGCTCGACAGCAGCGGCGTGCGCAGCACGATGCGCTTCGACAGCCGCGCGGTGGTGTCGGCGTCGCTGGGGTTGAAGCTCGACTCGGCCGGGAGCAGCAGGACGTCGTCGAACGTCAGGCCGAGGAGGGGGAACTTGGCCGCGTAGGCCTCGTCCATCGGGGAGTCCTGCATGCGGAGGCACCTTCCGGGCGGGCCCTGGCTGGAGCGGACCAGCCTACCGGCGCCGCGTCACTAGCCTGGTCGGCGATGACCTCCGCACCCGAGCCCCTCGACCCGTTCTCCGGCGACCCGGACGACCCCGCCCGGGAGCTCGCCGCGCTGGACGACGCCGGCGACGACGCCGACCCGCCGCTCACGCCGCAGGAGCGCGAGGACGTGCTGGAGGACCTGGAGGACCTCGAGGTGTTCCAGGCGCTGCTCGAGCCGCGCGGCGTGCGCGGCATGGTCGTGGTCTGCAGCGACTGCGACGCCTCGCACTACTTCGCCTGGGACCTGCTGCGCGGCAACCTGCGCCAGCTCCTCGACGCCGGCACGCACCGCGTGCACGAGCCGGCCTTCGCCCCGGACCCCGCCGACTACGTCACCTGGGAGTACGCCCGCGGCTTCGCCGACGCCGCCCTCGACGGCTAGGTGACCAGGCCCCGGCGGAAGCCGAGGGCGACGGCCTGCGCGCGGTCGTTGACGCCGAGCTTGCGGAACAGCCGGCGCGCGTGCGTCTTGATGGTGTCCTCGGACAGGTAGAGGTCGCGGCCGATCTGCGCGTTGCTCTTGCCCTGGCTCATGCCGGTGAGCACCTGCAGCTCGCGCTCGGTGAGCTGGACGCCGGGCGGCGTGCTGCGCGAGCCCTCGCGCGAGGCCAGCGCGCGCCGCAGCGACGGCTCGACGAGGTCGACGCCGTCGAGGGCGTGCGCGACGGCCGCGCACAGCTCCTCGTGCGAGACGTCCTTGAGCAGGTAGCCGCGGGCGCCGTGCGAGACGGCGGCCGCGACCTGGTCGCGGTCGTCCGCGGCGGTCAGCATGATCACCTTCGCCTCGGGGTGCAGCTGCACGAGCCGGCGGGTGGCCTCCAGGCCGCCGAGGCCGGGCATCCGCACGTCCATGAGCACCAGGTCGGGGTGCTCGTGCGGGTAGCGGGCGAGCACCTCCTCGCCGCTGGCGGCGGTCTCGACCCGGTCGACGCCCGGGACGCCGGCCACGAACTGGCGGAGCCCCTCCCGGACGATCCGGTGGTCGTCGCAGATCAGCACGGTGGTCACGGGGCGGCCTCGTTCTCGTCGGCGGGACGTGAGGGAGCGGGCAGGCGCAGCTCGGTGCCGGCGCCGGGACCGCAGGACAGTGTGGCGCCGAGGGCGCGGGCCCGGGCGCTCCAGCGCTCGGGGGAGGGCACGGCGGCGTCGACGCGGACGACGACGGCGCCGCCGGCGCGCCCGACGCGGACGCCGAGCGGCACGTCGACCGCGCGGGCGGCGGCCGAGACGAAGCGGTAGGCGACGGCCGCGGCGGCGGGCGGGAGGTCGTCGCAGGCGCCCGGGTCGAGCTGCAGGGCCAGGGCCGGGCGGCCGCACTCGGGGAGCCGGGCCGACAGCGCCTCGAGCGCGCCGGCCAGGCCGCCCTCGCCGGCGCCGCGCGGGCGCAGCAGCCACAGCGCCCGGCGCAGCGACTGCAGGGCCGACAGGACGGCGTCGCGGGCGTGCACGGGGTCGCCGCCGCGCACCGCGGCGTCGGCGGCGAGGCGGGCGACCACGAGCTCCTGCACCGGGCCGTCGTGCAGCGCGTCGGCGACCTCGTCGGCGTCGTCCTCAGCCGCGGCGAGCAGGGCGAGGGGCAGTGCGTCCGGGGAGGTCCGCAGCGCGAGGCCGAGGACGGCGGCCAGCGCCCGGAGCAGGGGCAGGTGCGACGGCCTTGCGCCGACGACGGTGAGCGACGCGCCGCCGGGAACGGGCAGCTCGACGACGGCCTCGGGGCCGGCGCCCGCGCGGGTGGTGGGCACCGCGTGCACCACCTCGCCGGCGACCGCGCGCACGTCGCCGTCAGCGGCCCGCAGCACCGCGCTGCGCAGGCCCAGCGCGCACACGGCGTCGTCGAGCACGGCGGGCAGGGCGGCGCCGTCCGCGGCCAGCCGGGTCGCCGCAGCACCCAGGACGGCGGCGGCGTCGAGGGCGCGCGGGGGCGCGCCGGTCGTCGTGCGCACGTGCCCTCCCCCCTCGCGTCCGGGCGCAGCGGTCCTGCTGCACGAGGTCAGCATCGGCACGTTCCGCGCGCGACGTGAGCCCGACGCGCCGATCTGGCTCCGGCGTGGTCACGAAGGACGGGCGGGACTGGTCCGCTCGGACGGGTGAGGCCGGTCACCCGGGCGGGCGACCGCCCCGTCAGCCCTCCAGCAGGGCGGCGACGTCGGGGCGGGCGAGCCACTCGGCGCGCACCCCCGGCGGCAGGTCGGCCGCGAGCGCCAGCACCGCGGAGCGGGCGGCGGACAGGCTCCTGGCGCTCTCGGCCGGGTCGTCGTCGGCGAGCAGCGCGCCGAGCAGGGCGCGGGCCGGCCAGACGAGCGGCACGGTGCCGAGCGACTCGGCGAGCGTGGCGGCGCGGCGCAGGGTGGTGGGGGCCTCCTCGTCGGCGCCGCTCACCTGGGCGATGCCGAGGATGAGCAGGCTCTTCGCGACGTGCCGGGGGGCGCGGGCCTGCTCGGCCCGGGCGACGGCCCCGCCCGCGACCTCGGCGGCGTCGTCGGCGCGCCCCTCGAGCAGGGCGACCTCCGCCTCCACCCAGGACAGGCGCACGCGCTGGCGCCACCACTCGTCGGCGCGGGCGGGCACGAGGGCGCGGGCGGCGTCCAGCCGGGCCTGCGCCTCCTCCGGCTCCTCGAGCCCGACGGCGTCGGAGGCCAGGCCGAGCTCGGCGTCGAAGGCGGCCTCGGGCGCGCCGTCGGCCAGGCCGCGGGCAGCGAGGTCGGACTCGCGGGCGACGGCGTGCCGGCCCAGCTGGCGGTGGACGCTCGCGATGGTGGAGCTGGCGAGCGCGCCGAACAGGCGGTGCTCGGGCCCGGCCGAGGCGCCGCGCGCGGCGTCGACGAGCGGGGCGAGGACGGTGAGCGCGCCGCCGTAGCGGCCGCCGGCGGCCAGGGCGACGCCGAGCAGCCACGCCGCGGCGGCGACCTCGGCCGAGCGGCCCTGCGACTGCGCCAGCACGACGGCCTGCTCGAGGGCGCCGACGGCGGCGGCCGGCTTGCCGTGGAACGCCGCGTGCTCCCCGCTGGCGAGCAGGGTGGCGAGGTCCGCGGGCGCCGTCACGCGGGCGACTCTACGGACGCCCGGCGCTCATGCGCCGAGGGCGCGCTCGGCGAGCTCGACGGCGTGCCCCAGGTCGGTGGCCACGGTGACGCGGTCGGGCAGCCGGGCCGGGTCCCAGCCGGGCCCGCCGACGACGACGGCGGTGGCCGGCCGGGTCACCGGCAGGCCCTCGAGCTCGGCCCGTGCGGCCGTGCCGGGCAGCTGCGCCCACAGGAACAGCAGGGCCGGGCCGGTGCGCTGGACGGCCGCCCGCACCGACTCCGCCGGCAGCGACGGCCCGAGCGTGCGGCTGCCGATGCCCCGCTCGGCCAGCGCGGCGGCGAGGGCGTGCAGGGGCAGGGCGTGGTGGTCGTCGGGGGCGCCGGCGAGCAGCACCGGGCGGCGGCTGCGGTCCTCCGCCGCGGTGGCCGCCACGGCGCGCAGGACGCTCGCGGCGCAGTCGGACACCAGGTGCTCGACCTCGACGCCCTGGCCGGTGGCCGCCCACCGCTCGCCCAGCGCGACGAGCACCGGGCGCAGGACGTGCTCCCAGGTGTGCAGGACGCCGTGCTCGGCGACCTCGCGGCGCAGGGTCCCGGTGACCTCGGCGGCGTCGAGCGCCATCGCCGCCCGGCCGACGCCGCGCACGGTGCCGTCCGCGCCCGGCA
>DATMKB010000204.1:0-6785 GCA_035553635.1 Mycobacteriales bacterium | reverse complement strand
GGTGGACACCTGGGCCACCGTCGGCTCGTGCGCGCAGATCGGCCGCAACGTGCACCTGTCCGGCGGCGTCGGCATCGGCGGGGTGCTCGAGCCGCCGCAGGCCGCGCCCGTCGTCGTCGAGGACGACGCGTTCATCGGCTCGCGCTCCATGGTCGTCGAGGGGGCGCGCGTGCGCGCCGGCGCCAAGCTCGGTGCGGGCGCGATCCTCACCGCCAGCACCCGCGTCTTCGAGGCGGAGACCGGCGCGGAGCTCGAGCGCGGCGTCGCGCCGGAGCGCGCGGTCTGCGTCGGCTCGACCCGCGTGAAGAGCTTCCCGGGCGGCGACTTCGGCATGCCGTGCCTGCTCGTGCTGCGCTACCTCGAGCCCGGCCAGGAGCACGACAAGCTGGCGCTCAACGACGTGCTGCGCGAGCACGGCGTCGCCCCCTGATGCTCGACCTCGCGGCCGACCCCGTCGAGCTCACCGCGGCGCTCGTCGACGTGCCGAGCGTGTCCGGCGACGAGGCGCACCTGGCCGACCTCGTCGAGGAGGCGCTGCGCGCGCTGCCGCACCTCACGGTCGACCGCGACGGCGACGCCGTCGTCGCGCGCACCTCGCTGGGCCGCGACCGGCGCGTCCTGCTGGCCGGCCACCTCGACACGGTGCCGATCGCCGACAACGTGCCGAGCCGGCGCGAGGGCGGGCGCCTGCTGGGCTGCGGCACCACCGACATGAAGAGCGGCGACGCCGTCCTGCTGCACCTCGCGGCGACGCTGCCCGAGCCGGCGTACGACGTCACGTACGTCCTGTACGACAACGAGGAGGTCGAGGCGTCGCGCAACGGCCTCGGCCGGCTCGTGCGCTCGCACCGCGACTGGCTCGCGGCCGACCTCGCGGTGCTGCTCGAGCCCACCGACGGGCAGGTCGAGGCCGGCTGCCAGGGGACGCTGCGCGTGCGCGTCGACGTGCCCGGCCGGCGGGCGCACAGCGCGCGCGGGTGGCTCGGCGAGAACGCCGTGCACGCCGCCGCGCCGCTGCTGGCGCGGCTCGCGTCGTACGAGGCGCGCAGCGTCGACATCGACGGCTGCGTGTACCGCGAGGGCCTCAACGCCGTGCGCGTCGAGGGCGGCGTGGCGGGCAACGTGGTGCCCGACCTCTGCTCGGTGACGGTGAACTTCCGCTTCGCGCCCGACCGCACCGAGGAGCAGGCCGCCGACCACGTGCGCGAGGTGCTCGACGGCTGGCCGCTCGAGGTGGTCGACAGCGCGCCGGGCGCCCTGCCCGGGCTCCAGCAGCCGGCGGCGCGGCACTTCGTCGAGGCGGTGGGGGAGCGGCCGGTGGCCAAGTACGGCTGGACCGACGTCGCGCGCTTCGCGCAGCTCGGCACGCCGGCCGTGAACTTCGGCCCTGGGTCGCCGGACCTCGCGCACACCCGCGAGGAGTCGGTGGACGTCGCGCTCATCGGGCGCTGCACCGACGTCCTGCGCCGCTACCTGGGCTAGCCCGTCCGGGCCATGGGAGCCGCGGGCGCGCAGGTCTAGCGTCCGCCGGTGGAGGCGGGCGTCCGCCCCGCCGGAGGAGGCGCCATGAGCGCGATCTCGGACATCCCCGACAGCGTCGCGCGCACGCGGGCCGGCTACGCCGCCTTCGCCGCGGGGGACCTCGACGCCGTGCGCAGCCTGTTCGCCCCCGACATCACCTGGACGGTGCCGGGACGCAGCAGCCTGGCCGGCACCTACCGCGGGCAGGACGCCGTGATCGGCTACTTCCTCGCCCTGTTCGAGCGCAGCGGCGGCACGTCGGCCGTCGAGCTGCAGGAGTGCGGCGAGATCGCGCCGGGGCTCGTCGCCGCGGTGGCCCGGATGACCGCCGACATGCCGGCCGGCCGGGTCGACCAGCAGATGGTCACGCTGTACCGGGAGGACGCGCAGGGCCGCACGGTCGAGGCCACGACGTTCGCGCTCGACCCGCAGGCCATGGACGAGGCCATCGGCCCGGTGGCCATCGCACTGCCCGACGCGCGCCCCGCGACGGAGCCGATCACCACCTGACGGGCCGCTGACGGCCCCGAGACGCCGACGCCGGCCGCCCCGACGAGGGGGCGACCGGCGTCGCGCAGTGCGGAGGGACTACGCCGCGGCGCCGCGCTTGAGCTGCGCGGCGATCTCGACCGCGCGCTTCGCGCTGTACGCGACGGCCGTGAGGTCCTGCTCCTGCGGCGGGTTCGCGCCGTTGGCGGAGATGTGCGAGGCGCCGTACGGGTTGCCGTCGGCGAACTTGCTCGGGTCGGTGTAGCCGGGCGGCACGATGATGCCGCCGAAGTGGTAGAAGCTGTTGTACATCGCCAGCAGCGTCGTCTCCTGGCCGCCGTGGTTCGTGCCGGTCGAGACGAAGCCCGTGTAGACCTTGTTCGCCAGCTGGCCCTGCGCCCACTGCGGGCCGAGGGTGTCGAAGAACTGCTTGAGCTGCGCCGCGACGTTGCCGTAGCGGGTCGGGGTGCCGAAGATGACGGCGTCGGCCCACACGACGTCGTCGGCCGAGGCCTCGGCGACGTCCTGGGTCTCGAGGCTGTGCTTGCTCCAGCCCTCGTTGCTCTCGACGGCCTCCTTCGGCGCGAGCTCGTGCACCTTGCGCAGGCGCACCTCCGCGCCGGCCTTCTCGGCCGCCTCGACCGCCTGCTGGGCGAGCGTGAACACGCTGCCGGTGGCGCTGTAGTAGATGACGCTGACCTTCACGTCGGACATGTCCAGGGTCCCCTCACGACGTCGGGTGGTTGCAGTGGCAACCATCTTGTTGACGGTACAAGCGCATCGGCGCGGCCGTCCATTCCGGCTCGGGTAGTCCTGTGCCCGATCCGGGCAGACCGACACGGACCGCGCAATGCGACCGAGAGGACCCCCGTGGCCCAGGACCTGTCCGGTACGACCGTCGCCTTCCTCGTCGCCCCCGAGGGCATCGAGCAGGTGGAGCTGACCGAGCCGTGGAAGGCGGTGCAGGAGGCCGGCGGCACGCCCCGCCTGGTCTCCACCACCGACGGCGAGGTGCAGGCCTTCGACCACCTCGACAAGGCGGACACCTTCCCCGTCGACGTCACCGTCGCCGACGCCGACGTCGCGCAGTTCGACGCGCTCGTGCTGCCCGGCGGCGTCGCCAACCCCGATGCGCTGCGCACCGACGCCGCCGCCGTCGCGTTCGCTCGGGCCTTCTTCGACGCCGGCAAGCCGGTGGCCGCCATCTGCCACGCGCCGTGGACGCTCGTCGAGGCCGACGTCGTGCGCGGTCGCCGGATGACCAGCTGGCCGAGCCTGCAGACCGACCTGCGCAACGCCGGCGCCGAGTGGGTCGACGAGGAGGTCGTCGTCGACCGGGGCGTCAACACGCTCATCACGAGCCGCAAGCCCGACGACCTTCAGGCGTTCGACGAGGCGCTGCTCGACGCCCTGCGCAGCTGAGCGGGTCCGCGCCGGTCCGCGCCGGGCAGGTGTCGACCTGCCCGGCGCGGATACGTTGCGGGCATGTCAGCGTCCAGCATCGACCCCGAGCGGCTGCCCTCCGACGGCGACGCCGCGCAGGACCACCCCGCGGCCGTGTCGCACTCGCCCGTGCCGGAGAAGCAGCGCGGGCCGGTGACGCTGCGCCGCCGGCAGGTGCAGAGCACCACCACCGACCAGCGGCTGCTCGACACCCGCGGCCCGACGGACTGGGTGCACACCGACCCGTGGCGCGTCCTGCGCATCCAGACCGAGTTCGTCGAGGGCTTCGGCCTGCTCGCCGAGCTGCCGCGCGCCGTCAGCGTCTTCGGCAGCGCCCGCACCCCGCGCGACCACCCCGACTACGCCACCGCACGCCGGCTCGGGGCGGCGCTCGCCGACGCCGGCTGGGCCGTCATCACCGGCGGCGGCCCCGGCGTCATGGAGGGGGCGAACCGCGGTGCCTCGGAGGCCGGCGGCCTGTCGGTCGGCCTCGGCATCGAGCTGCCCTTCGAGCAGTCGCTCAACGAGTGGGTCGACCTCGGCATCGAGTTCCGCTACTTCTTCGCGCGCAAGACCATGTTCGTGAAGTACTCGCAGGGCTTCATCTGCCTGCCCGGCGGCTTCGGCACGATGGACGAGCTCTTCGAGGCGCTCACGCTCGTGCAGACCCGCAAGGTCAACCAGTTCCCGATCGTGCTGCTCGGCACGGCGTACTGGTCGGGGCTCGTCGACTGGATCCGCGGCACGCTGCGCGAGGGCGGCTTCATCTCGCCCGGCGACCTCGACCTGTTCCACGTCACCGACGACGTCGACGAGGCGGTGCGCGTGGTGGAGGCGGCCGACGCCGCCCGCCCCGACCGCAGCCGCCCGCCGGCCACCGGCGAGGAGCACCCCGGCGGGCAGGACGGCGGCTGAGTGGCGGCCGTCTGCGTCTACTGCGCGTCGTCGCGGCGCATCGACGAGAGGTACGTGCAGCTCGCGTCCGACGTCGGCACCGCGCTCGCCGCGCGCGGGCACGTGCTCGTCTCGGGCGGCGGCGACCTCTCGATGATGGGCGCCGTCGCCCGGGCCGCGCGGGCGGGCGGCGCGCGCACGGTCGGCGTCATCCCGCAGGCGCTGCTGCAGCTCGAGGTGGGCGACCGCGACGCCGACGAGCTGCTCGTCGTCGACGACATGCGCACGCGCAAGGGGCTCATGGACGAGCGGGCCGACGCGTTCCTCGCGCTGCCCGGCGGGCTCGGCACCCTCGAGGAGCTGCTCGAGGTGTGGGTGAGCCGCTCGCTCGGCATGCACCGCAAGCCGGTCGTGGCCCTCGACGTCGACGACCTCTACGCGCCGCTGCGCGCCCAGGTCGACCTGCTGCTCGAGCGCGGCTTCGTCCGGCCGCCGGCGGCCGCGGCCCTGCAGTGGGCGTCGTCGGTCGAGGAGGCGCTCGACCTCGTCGAGGCGGGCATCGCGGCGCCGACGTCGTTCGCGCCGCTCGCCGAGGAGGTCCTGGAGGCCGAGCCCTGAGGCTGCCCGACCTCGCGGCCGGCGTGCGGTGGTCGGTCGCCGTGCGCGACGCCGCCACCGGCGAGGTGCTCGCGGCGGTCGCGCCGGACCTCGTGCTCCCGACGGCGAGCGTCGGCAAGCTGCTGCTGCTCCTGGCGGCTGCACGCGCTGACGGCGCCGTCCTGCTGCGCCGCGACGCCGTCGCGCCGGTCGCCGACTCCGGGCTCTGGCAGCACCTGCGCGTCCCGGTGCTGGCGGTGCACGACTGCGCCGCGCTGGTGGGCGCGGTGAGCGACAACCTGGCCACCAACGTGCTGCTGCACCACCTGGGCCTCGACGCCGTGCGGGCCGTCGCGGACGAGCTCGGCCTCCGGGCCACCGGCCTGCACGACGTCGTGCGCGACGTCCGCGGCCCCGGGCACCCGCCGCAGCTCTCGACCGGCACCGCCGGCGAGCTCAGCGACGTGCTGGCGCGGCTGCACCGCGGCGAGGTCGACGGCGGCGCGCAGGTGCTGCACTGGCTCGCCGCCGGCACCGACCTGTCGATGGTCGGCGCCGCGACCGGCCTCGACCCGCTCGCGCACGTCGACGCCGACCGCGGGCTGGTGCTGCGGTCGAAGACCGGCACCGACGCCGGGGTGCGCGCCGACGTCGGGCTGCTCGGCGGTCCGCGCAGGGCGCTGGCCTACGCCGTGCTCGCGAGCTGGGAGGGCGACGACCGCCGCGACGCCGTGCTGTCGTCCATGGCAGCAGTCGGGAAGCGGCTCGTGCACTACGTCCAGTAGAGGACGCGGCAGCCGGGCAGCTGCGCGGCGAGGCGGTCGGTGAACCACCCGCGCAGCTCGCCCATGACCTCCTTCGGGTACACGTGCTTCACCGACCCGAACTTCCCGCGCTTCGGCGTCCTCTGCGCCTCGTCCATCTCGAGCCTGGTGCGCGGGTACCAGCCGAGCAGCACCTCCTTGCTCCCCGGCGTGAACCGGTGCGTGATGAGCTCGGCGGTGAGGTCGAGGTCCGGGACGCCGTCGACGGCTGCCTCGACGAGGTCGAGCAGCTCGCCGTAGTGCCGCTGCCAGTCCTCGACCGGCATGATCGGCGCGATCGTCAGGCCCACCGGGTAGCCGTCGAGGGCGAGGGTCCGCAGGGCGGCCAGCCGGTCCTCCAGGCGCGACGTGCCGCCCTCGAAGCGGGTGGTGACCGGCCGGCAGTTGACCGACAGCCGCACCCGGGTGCGGCCGGCGTGCGGCAGCCCGACGAAGCCCGCGACGTCGTCGTACTTCGTCGTCCAGCGCAGCTGCACCGGCGCGTCCCAGGCGCCGAAGCGCTCGACCGCCCGGGTCCACGAGCCGGAGAGGTGCTCGAGCGCCAGCGGGTCGGTGTAGCAGGACGCCTCGAAGGTGGTGCCCTCCTCCGGGCGGCGCTTGGCGGTGCCCTCGCCGACGTAGGGCGCGAGCCCGTCGAGGATGTCGTCGAGGTCGGCGTAGACGCGCGTCACAGGAGGGCCGGTGAGCGACCCGGCGAGGTAGCAGTACTGGCAGTGCGCGGGGCAGCCCTCGGCGAGGTCGAAGCGCCAGTCCGCGCTCGGCGCGATCGGCTGCAGGCGCCGGCGTGACGGCGGGCTCACCACCACCGCCATCGTCGACTTGGCCAGCGCGTACGTCTGCCGCTCGTCCTCGCCGCGGACGCCGGTCAGCCGGTTGGAGCGCAGCCGCTCGACCTCGATCCCGAGCGCCTCGACGCGCTCGACGACCCGCTGCCCGTGCGCGTGGTCGAGCGCCGCCGGCGTGACGACGACCCGCTTGGGGGTCCACCGGCGGCGCTCGACCACGCGCACGGGCAGC
>DATMKB010000203.1:0-16910 GCA_035553635.1 Mycobacteriales bacterium | reverse complement strand
GCTCGTCGCCGTCACCGGCGTGAGCGGCTCGGGCAAGTCGACGCTCGTCAACGACATCCTCGCGGCGGTGCTCGTCAACAAGCTCAACGGCGCCCGGGAGGTGCCGGGCCGGCACACCCGCGTCGAGGGGCTCGACCACCTCGACAAGGTGGTCCGCGTCGACCAGTCGCCCATCGGCCGCACCCCGCGGTCGAACCCGGCCACGTACACCGGCGTCTTCGACCACATGCGCAAGCTGTTCGCCGAGACGACGGAGGCCAAGGTCCGCGGCTACCTGCCGGGGCGGTTCTCGTTCAACGTCAAGGGTGGCCGCTGCGAGGCGTGCGCCGGCGACGGCACCATCAAGATCGAGATGAACTTCCTGCCGGACGTCTACGTCCCGTGCGAGATCTGCCAGGGCGCCCGGTACAACCGCGAGACGCTCGAGGTGCACTACAAGGGCAAGTCGATCTCCGAGGTCCTCGACATGCCCATCGAGGAGGCCGCGGAGTTCTTCGAGGCCGTTCCGGCGATCCGCCGGCACCTCACGACGCTCGTCGACGTCGGGCTGGGCTACGTCCGGCTCGGCCAGCCGGCCCCCACGCTGTCCGGCGGCGAGGCGCAGCGCGTCAAGCTCGCGGCGGAGCTCCAGAAGCGGCAGACCGGCCGCACGGTCTACGTCCTCGACGAGCCGACCACCGGCCTGCACTTCGAGGACATCCGCAAGCTGCTCGGCGTCCTCAACCGGCTCGTCGACGCCGGCAACTCGGTCGTGGTCATCGAGCACAACCTCGACGTGATCAAGACGGCCGACTGGGTCATCGACATGGGCCCCGAGGGCGGCTCGGGCGGCGGCACGGTCGTCGCGCAGGGCACGCCCGAGCAGGTCGCCGAGGTCGAGGCGTCGCACACCGGGCGCTTCCTCAAGGAGATCCTCGCCGGGCGCACGGCCGGCACGGCGCAGCCCAAGGGCGAGCCGGCGGCGAAGGGTCCACGCGCGACGGCCCGCCGCACGGGCTCGCGCACGGTGCGGGCTGCGGCCAGCTAGTCCGGCTCGGTGCCGAGGAGCCGGTCGAGCAGCGCGTCGACGGCGTCGTCCGGCACCTCGTCGCCGCGCGCGACGACGGCGTCGGTGCGGTCGAGGAACTCGCGGGCGACCTCGCGCGGCACGGACACGCAGGCCGCCCGGCCGGGCCGGGCCAGCTCGAACCAGACCCGGTCGCGCTCCTCGTCGGGCCGGATCCGCACCTCGCCGTCGCCGGTGGGCTCCTCGAGGCCGTAGCGCAGGAAGTCGCGCAGGACGACCCAGTGGCCGCGGGGGAGCGCCGGGTGGTCGGGCTGCGCGGTGAGGGTGAGGGACACCGCCAGCGGGTCGCCGGCCTCCCAGGACAGCCGCAGGACCGTCAGCCGGCCCCGCCCGGAGGAGCCGCCGTCGTCGATGACGACGTCCGCGACCACCGGCCCCTCCCGCACCTGACGAAGCCTCGCACCCGCCTCCGACGGCTGCTCGGCGGGGGCGGGGACGACTAGGCTCGGACCCGTGGCGGACCCGGCGACCTACCGTCCCGCCGCCGGCTCGGTCCCCGACGCGCCCGGCGTCTACAAGTGGCGCGACGACCGCGGCCGGGTCGTCTACGTCGGCAAGGCGAAGAGCCTCCGGCAGCGGCTGAACAGCTACTTCGCCGACCCCGCCGGGCTGCACCCGCGCACCCGCCAGATGGTCTTCACCGCGGCGTCGGTCGAGTGGACGGTGGTCAGCACCGAGGTCGAGGCGCTGCAGCTCGAGTACTCCTGGATCAAGGAGTTCGACCCGCGGTTCAACGTCAAGTACCGCGACGACAAGAGCTACCCGTCGCTGGCCGTCACGGTGTCGGACGAGGTGCCGCGGCTGCAGGTCATGCGCGGGCCGAAGAAGCGCGGCGTGCGCTACTTCGGGCCGTACGCGCACGCCTGGGCGATCCGGGAGACGCTGGACCTGCTGCTGCGCGTCTTCCCGGCGCGCACGTGCAGCAACGGCGTCTACAAGCGGGCCGGCCAGGTAGGCCGGCCGTGCCTGCTCGGCTACATCGACAAGTGCTCTGCGCCGTGCGTCGGCAAGGTGACGCCGGAGCAGCACCGGGCGATCGTCGACGACTTCTGCGACTTCATGGCCGGCGGCGCCGCCAAGCACGTCAAGCGGCTCGAGAAGCAGATGGCCGAGGCGGCGCAGGCCCAGGAGTACGAGCGGGCGGCCCGGCTCCGCGACGACATCGGCGCGCTCAACCGGGCGCTCGAGAAGCAGGCGGTGGTGCTGGCCGACGGCACCGACGCCGACGTCGTCGGCATCGCCGAGGACCAGCTCGAGGCGGCTGTGCAGGTCTTCCACGTGCGCGGCGGGCGGGTGCGCGGGCAGCGCGGCTTCGTCGTCGACAAGGTGGAGGAGCTGAGCACCGGCGAGCTCGTCGGGCAGTTCCTCGCGCAGGCCTACGGCGGCGACCCGGAGCCCGAGGAGCAGGTCGACCGGCGCATGCAGCCCGGCAAGGTGTACCGCCTCGACGAGCGCGACCCCTCGAACGACAGCGACGTCCCGCGCGAGGTGCTCGTCCCGGCCCTCCCGCCGGACGCCGAGGCGCTCACCGACTGGCTCTGCCGGCTGCGCGGCGCGAACGTCAGCCTGCGCGTGCCGCAGCGGGGCGACAAGAAGGCGCTGCTCGAGACGGTCACCCGCAACGCGCAGCACGCGTTCGCGCTGCACAAGACCAAGCGGGCCAGCGACCTCACCGCCCGCTCGATGGCGCTGCAGGAGCTGCAGGACGCCCTCGCGCTCGACGAGGCCCCGCTGCGCATCGAGTGCTTCGACATCTCGAACCTCCAGGGCACGAGCGTCGTGGCGAGCATGGTGGTGTTCGAGGACGGCCTGGCCCGCAAGTCCGAGTACCGGCGCTTCGCGGTCCGCGGGGGCGGTGACGACACCGCGTCGATGCACGAGGTGGTGCGGCGCCGGTTCAGCCGGTACCTCGAGGAGCGCTCGTCCACCGGCCAGCTCGACGAGTCCGACCACGGCGCCCACCCGGCGCTCGACGAGGAGACCGGCCGGCCCAAGCGCTTCGCCTACCCGCCGCAGCTCGTCGTCGTCGACGGCGGCGCGCCGCAGGTGGCGGCGGCGCAGCGGGCGCTCGACGACCTCGGCGTCGACGACGTCGCCGTCGTCGGCCTCGCGAAGCGGCTGGAGGAGGTCTGGGTGCCGGGGGAGGAGGACCCGGTGGTCCTGCCGCGCACGAGCGAGGGCCTGTACCTCCTCCAGCGGGTGCGCGACGAGGCGCACCGCTTCGCCATCGCCTACCACCGGCAGAAGCGCAGCAAGGGCATGGTGGAGTCGGCCCTGGACGGCGTCCCGGGCCTGGGGGAGACGCGGCGCAAGGCACTGCTGCGGCACTTCGGGTCCCTCAAGCGGCTCAAGGCGGCCACGGTGGAGGAGGTCATGGAGGTGCCCGGCATCGGACGGCGCACGGCGGAGTCGGTGCTGGCCGCGCTCGCGCCCGAGGACGCGTCGGCGGCTCCTGCGTTCGACCCGGTGACCGGGGAGGTGGTGGGGTGACCGGCTTGGAGCTCGTCGTCGTCACCGGCATGTCCGGGGCCGGCCGCTCGACGGCCGCCAAGACCCTCGAGGACCTCGGCTGGTACGTGGTCGACAACCTGCCGCCGTCGCTGCTCGCGACGATGGTCGACCTCGGCACCCGGTCCGCCGGTGCGGTCGGGCGCATCGCGGTGGTGGTCGACGTCCGGTCCCGGGCCTTCACCACCGACCTGCAGGCCGCCCTCGCCGACGTCGCCCGGCACGGCGTCGCGGCTCGCGTGCTCTTCCTCGAGGCGTCCGACGAGGCGCTCGTCCGGCGCTTCGAGAGCGTCCGCCGCCCGCACCCGCTGCAGGGCGACGGGCGGCTCGTCGACGGGATCGCCCGCGAGCGCTCGCTGCTCCGCGACGTGCGCGGGGAGGCCGACCTCGTCGTCGACACCAGCCTGCTCAACGTGCACGAGCTGCGCGCCAAGGTGGTGGCCGCCTTCGGCGACGAGGAGGAGAGCGACCGCCTCCACCTCAACGTGCTGTCGTTCGGCTACAAGTACGGGCTGCCGGTCGACGCCGACATCGTGGTCGACTGCCGGTTCCTGCCCAACCCGCACTGGGTGCCCGAGCTGCGTCCGCGCACCGGGCAGGACCCTGAGGTCCGCGACTACGTGCTCGGCCAGCCCGGCGCGGGGGAGTTCCTCGACCGCGCCGAGGGGCTGCTGCGGCTGCTCTTCGAGGGCTACCGGCGCGAGGGCAAGCGGTACGCCTCGCTCGCCGTCGGCTGCACCGGCGGCAAGCACCGCAGCGTGGCGATGAGCGAGCAGCTGGCGCAGCGGCTCGCCGGCGACGGGCCGGACGGTGCGGTCGAGGTCACGCTCACCCACCGCGACATGGGGCGCGAGTGAGCACCGCGCCCCGCGTCGTCGCCCTGGGCGGCGGTCACGGGCTGGCGGCGTCGCTGCAGGCGCTGCGCCGCGTGACGCCGCACGTCACGGCCGTGGTCACGGTCGCCGACGACGGCGGCTCGAGCGGCCGGCTGCGCACCGAGCTCGGCGCGCTGCCGCCGGGCGACCTGCGCATGGCGCTGTCGGCCCTCGCCGGCGACGACGAGTGGGGCCGCACCTGGGAGCGGCTGCTGCAGCACCGCTTCGGCGGCGACGGCCCGCTGGCCGGGCACGCCGTCGGCAACCTCGTGCTCACCGGCCTCGCGGAGACGACCGGCGACCCCGTGGCGGCGCTCGACCTCGTGGCGCGGCTCGTCGGCGCCGTCGGGCGGGTGCTGCCGATGAGCTGCGACCCGCTCGAGATCGTCGCCGAGGTCGTGGACGGCTCCGACGTGCGCCAGGTGGTGGGCCAGGTGGCCGTGGCCACCACGGGCGGCGACGTCGCGGCCGTGCACCTGCGGCCGGAGGAGCCGGTGGCCTGCGCGCAGGCCGTCGAGGCGGTCCTGGCCGCCGACGTCGTCGTCCTCGGTCCGGGGTCCTGGTTCACGAGCGTGCTGCCGCACCTGCTCGTACCCGGCCTGCGCGCCGCGCTGGAGACCACCCGGGCCCGGCGCGTGGTCGTCCTCAACCTGTCGGAGCAGACCGGCGAGACCAGCGGCTTCTCGCCGGAGGCGCACCTCGAGGTGCTCGCGGCGCACGCGCCGGACCTCGTCCTCGACGTCGTCCTCGCGGACCGCGACGCGGTGCTGGACCCGCGTGGTCTCATGGCGGCGGTGGAGGCAGCAGGAGGACGGCTGGAGCTCGCCGACGTGGCCCTCGGCGACGGCACGCCGCGGCACGACCCGGAGCGGCTGGCCCGGGCCTTCACGACGGTGTTCGAGCACGGAGCAGGAGCGGAGAGCGCGTGGCGATGACGGCGGCGGTCAAGGACGAGCTGTCCCGGCTGCAGGTGACGCGGCCGTGCTGCCGCAAGGCCGAGATGGCGGCGCTGCTGCGCTTCGCCGGCGGCCTGCACCTGGTGGCGGGGCAGATCGTCGTCGAGGCCGAGCTCGACACCGGCTCGACGGCCCGCCGCCTCCGCAAGGAGATCGCCGAGCTGTACGGCCACGCCAGCGACGTGCACGTGGTGGCGGCCGGCGGGCTGCGCAAGGGCAACCGGTACGTCGTCCGCGTGAGCAAGGACGGCGGCGGCCTGGCCCGCCAGGTCGGCCTCGTCGACGGGAACGGGCGCCCGGTGCGGGGCCTGCCGCCGGCGGTGGTGAGCGGCGGCACCTGCGACGCCGCGGCGGCCTGGCGCGGGGCCTTCCTCGCGCACGGCTCGCTCACCGAGCCGGGCCGGTCCTCCTCGCTGGAGATCACCTGCCCGGGGCCCGAGGCGGCGCTCGCGCTCGTCGGCGCGGCCCGGCGCCTGGGCGTGCAGGCGAAGGCCCGCGAGGTCCGCGGCGTCGACCGGGTGGTGGTGCGCGACGGCGACGCCATCGGCGCCCTGCTCACCCGCCTGGGCGCGCACGAGGCGGTGCTCGCCTGGGAGGACCGCCGCATGCGCCGGGAGGTGCGTGCCACGGCCAACCGGCTGGCGAACTTCGACGACGCGAACCTGCGCCGCTCCGCCCGCGCCGCCGTGGCGGCCGGCGCCCGGGTCAGCCGGGCGCTCGAGATCCTCGGCGACGACGCCCCTGACCACCTCCTGCAGGCCGGCCGGCTGCGCCGCGAGCACGCCAACGCCTCGCTCGAGGAGCTCGGCGGCCTCGCCGACCCCCCGATGACCAAGGACGCCGTCGCGGGCCGGATCCGCCGGCTGCTGGCACTCGCCGACAAGCGGGCCGCCGAGCTCGGGATCCCCGACACCGAGGCCGCCGTGACGCCCGAGATGCTCGCCGACGCCCCCTGATCGCGGCCCTGGTCGGCGACGTCGACGCCGCTCCCGTCGTCGCCGCGGGGTGGACGGTCGCCGGCCGCCTCGCGCTCGACCCGTTCACCGGCGGCCGGCTCGAGGACGCCGTCGGCTACCTCGACGCCGGTGAGCTGCTCGCGGACGCCCGGCTGCAGGCCGTCGCCGTCGACGGCTCCGTGCCGGAGCTCGCGGCGCTGGTGCCCCGGCTCCGCGAGGCGGGCCTGCGCGTGCTCCTGCCCGCACCCGCACCGCTCGAGCCGGACCCCCTGCGCCGGGCCCGCGCCGTGGACGGCCCGGCCACCGCCGTCGGGCTCGTCGAGCGCTGGGAGCCGTGGGCCCGCACGGTGGCGGCTGCCGTGCCGCTGGCCGGGCCGGTGCTGCAGGTGACCGTGCGGGGCTGGCCGCGGGGGGCGGAGGCGGCGGCCGAGCTCGTCGACCTCGTCGGCCGCTGGTGCGGCGAGGTGGTGGCGGTGGTGGCGGCCGGCGGGGCGCTGCCCGCCGCGCGGCTGCCGGACGGCGAGGCCGTCGCGTGGGCGGTGCTCACCGGCGGCGGTGCGACGGTGCTCGTCTCGCACGAGGGACCCGGGCCCGCCGTGCGGCTCTCGTCCGCCGGCGCGCGGCTCGAGGCCTCGCCGCGCGGCGTCCGCTGGGCGGGCGGCGACCCGCTGCCGCTGCAGCCGCTCCCGGCCTGGGTCCCGCCCGCGCCCCGGGGCGTGCGGGCAGGCCTCGTGGCGGCCGCCGCCGGCCTCGCCCGGGACGACGCCGGCGCCGCCGAGCTCGGCGACCTCCTCGTCGCGGCGCAGGTGCTGGCCGCGCTGCGGGACAGCGCGCGGACGGGAGCCCTCGTCCCGGTCAGCTGAGGGCGTCGATAGGGTCCGCTCAGAGGACCAGGACCGACATCGAGCAGGGGAGCACCACCGTGACCGTCCGCGTGGGCATCAACGGCTTCGGCCGCATCGGCCGCAACTTCTTCCGCGCCGTGCAGGCCGCCAACGAGTCCGGGGCGGCCGACATCGAGGTCGTGGCCGCCAACGACCTCGGCGACCTGAAGACCATGGCCCACCTGCTCAAGTACGACTCGATCCTGGGCCGCTTCCCGGCCGACGTGCAGGCGGTCGACGGCGGCATCCAGGTCGGCGACAGCACCCTGAAGATCTTCGCCGAGCGCGACCCGGCCGCCCTGAAGTGGGGCGACGCCGGCGTCGACGTCGTCGTCGAGTCCACCGGCTTCTTCACCGACGCCGCCAAGGCCAAGGCGCACGTCGACGGCGGTGCGAAGAAGGTCATCATCTCCGCCCCGGCGTCCAACGAGGACGTCACGATCGTCATGGGCGTCAACCACGCGCAGTACGACCCGGCGGCCCACACCGTCATCAGCAACGCCTCGTGCACCACGAACTGCCTCGGCCCGATGGCGAAGGCCATCCACGACGCGTTCGGCATCGAGAAGGGCCTGATGACGACGATCCACGCCTACACGCAGGACCAGAACCTGCAGGACGCGCCGCACAAGGACCTGCGCCGCGCCCGTGCCGCCGCCCTCAACCTCGTGCCCACCAGCACCGGTGCCGCGAAGGCCATCGGGCTCGTGCTGCCGGAGCTCAAGGGCAAGCTCGACGGGTACGCGGTGCGCGTGCCGATCCCGACCGGCTCGGCCACGGACCTCACCGTCGAGCTCTCCCGCGAGGCCTCCGCCGACGACGTCAACGAGGCCGTGCGCGCCGCCGCCGAGGGTCCGATGAAGGGCTTCCTGCGCTACAGCACCGACCCGATCGTGTCGGCCGACATCGTCACCGACCCGGCGTCGTGCATCTTCGACGCTCCGCTGACCAAGGTCATCGGCAACCAGGTCAAGGTCGTCGGCTGGTACGACAACGAGTGGGGCTACTCGAACCGCCTCGTCGACCTCATCACCCTCGTCGGCAAGAGCCTGTGAGGACGCTCGACAGCCTCGGGGACCTCGCCGGCCGGCGGGTCCTCGTCCGCAGCGACCTCAACGTCCCGCTCGACGGCACCACCGTCACCGACGACGGCCGCATCCGGGCCAGCCTCCCGCTGCTGCAGGACCTGCTGGCCCGCGGCGCGAAGCCCGTGGTCATGGCCCACCTGGGCCGGCCCAAGGGCGCGCCCGACCCGGCGTACTCGCTCGCTCCGGTCGCCACCCGGCTGCAGGAGCTGCTGGGCCTGCCGGTGCGGCTGGCGGAGGACGTCGTCGGGCCGTCGGCCGAGGAGGTCGTGCAGGCCCTCGAGGCCGACCACGTCGCCCTGCTCGAGAACGTGCGCTTCGAGGCGGCCGAGACGAGCAAGGACGACGCCGAGCGGCGGGCCCTGGCGGAGCGGCTCGCCGCCTTCGCCGACGTCTACGTCGACGACGCGTTCGGCGCGGTGCACCGCAAGCACGCCAGCGTGTACGACGTCGCGCAGCTGCTGCCGTCGGCGGCCGGCCCGCTGGTGGCCGCCGAGGTGGCCGTGCTCGAGCGGCTGACGGAGAACCCGGAGCGGCCCTACGCCGTGGTGCTCGGCGGCTCGAAGGTGAGCGACAAGCTCGCCGTGATCGAGGCGCTCCTGCCCAAGGTCGACACGCTGCTGGTCGGCGGGGGCATGTGCTTCACGTTCCTCGCCGCGCAGGGCCACGGGGTCGGCTCGTCGCTGCTCGAGCAGGACCAGGTGGAGGCCTGCCGGCGCTTCCTGGAGACCGGCAAGGTGGTGCTGCCGGTCGACGTCGTGGCCGCCGACCGCTTCGCCGCGGACGCCGACCACGACGTCGTCGCCGCCGACGCCATCCCGGACGGCCGGATGGGCCTGGACATCGGCCCCGAGTCGGTCCGGCGCTTCGCCGAGGCGCTGCAGGGCGCCCGCACCGTCTTCTGGAACGGCCCGATGGGCGTGTTCGAGATGGCGCCGTACGCCGAGGGCACGCGCGGCGTCGCCGAGGCGGTGGCGTCGCTCGACGGCGCCCTGACGGTGGTCGGCGGCGGCGACAGCGCCGCGGCCGTGCGCGCCCTCGGGATCGGCGAGGACCGCTTCACGCACATCTCGACGGGCGGCGGGGCGTCGCTCGAGGCGCTCGAGGGCAAGGCGCTGCCCGGTCTGGAGGTGCTCCTGTGACCAGCCGCAAGCCGCTCATGGCGGGCAACTGGAAGATGAACCTCAACCACCTCGAGGCCATCGCCCTGGTGCAGAAGCTGGCGTTCAGCCTGGCCCCCGAGGACTACGACGCCGTCGACGTCGCGGTGATCCCGCCCTTCGTCGACCTGCGCAGCGTCCAGACGCTGGTCGACGGCGACAAGCTGCGCATCACCTACGGCGCGCAGGACCTGTCCGAGCACGACAGCGGCGCCTACACCGGCGAGGTCAGCGGCGCGATGCTGGCCAAGCTCGGGTGCACCTACGTCGTCGTCGGGCACAGCGAGCGGCGCCAGCACCACGGCGAGACCGACGAGGTCGTCGGCCGCAAGGTGCAGGCCGCCCTGCGGCACGGCCTCACGCCGGTCCTGTGCGTGGGGGAGGGCCTCGACGTCCGCGAGCTCAACGGCCAGGTCGACCACTGCATCGGCCAGCTCGAGCGGGCGCTCCAGGGCGTGCCGGCCGAGCAGGCCCGGGGCATCGTCGTCGCGTACGAGCCGGTCTGGGCCATCGGCACGGGCAAGGTCGCGACGCCCGAGGACGCACAGGAGGTCTGCGGCGAGGTCCGCGCCACCCTGGCGAAGCTGTACCCCGGCGAGCTCGCCGACGGCGTCCGGGTGCTCTACGGCGGCTCGGTCAAGCCCGACAACGTCGCGGCGATCATGGCCCAGCCCGACGTGGACGGCGCCCTCGTGGGCGGCGCGAGCCTGGACGCCGCGGACTTCGCCGCTATCGTCCGGTACCGCACGGCGACCTGACGGCCCGCCGGTTCGTCACGGGATGGTCACGATCGCGCCGCGCGGCGCGCTCGTGATCGCGACGTGACTCCGCGGGCCTAGGCTCGCCGCGTCCCACCGGGGGGCTGCGCCTCCTGGTCACACTCGTCCTCCCGCGCGTCGGGAGAAGGAGGCAGCACTCGTGCGACTCACCCGGAGGAGCGCCTCGTTCGTCGCCGTGGCGGCCAGCGTCGCGCTCGCCGCGACCGCCTGCGGCGGCGACAGCGGCAGCAGCGGCAACGACGGCGACGGTGGCGACGGCGGCACCTTCCGCCTCGGCATCACCGAGCCGGTGGCCATCGACCCGTACAACGCGCAGGAGTCCGAGGGCATCCTCGTGACCAAGCAGCTGTTCGCGGGCCTCACCGACGCGACGGCGGAGGGCGAGGTCGTCAACGTCCTCGCCGAGGAGATCAGCCAGAACGACGACTGCACCGAGTGGACCTTCACCCTGAAGGAGGGCACGGAGTTCAGCAACGGCGAGCCGGTGAACGCCGCCGCCTTCCTGCGGGGCTGGAACCGCGCCGCCGTGCAGTCCGCCGCCTCCGACGTCGCCTACCACCTGGGCGGCATCGAGGGCTTCTCGGAGGTCAACGAGGGCTCGGCCACCGAGCTGTCCGGCGCCACCGCGCCCGACGAGAACACCCTCGTCGTCACCCTCGCGGAGCCCGACTGCGAGTTCGACGCCAAGACGACCCACCCGGTCTACAGCCCGGTCCCCGAGGTCGCCGGCGCGGCGGACAACGCCGAGTACAACGACATGCCGATCGGCAACGGCCCCTTCAAGATGGCCGAGCCGTGGCAGCACGACTCGAGCATCACGCTCGTGCGCAACGAGACCTACGGCGCCGGTGACCCGGCCAACCTCGAGCGCGTCGAGATCACGATCCTCAACCCGGACAACGCCGCGGACCTCGAGTACCAGGGCTTCCAGGCCGGCCAGTTCGACTGGGCCCGCCTGCCCACCCCGCAGCTCTCGGCCGCCAAGCAGCGCTTCGAGCCGCAGGGCCAGTGGATCGAGCAGAACACCAACGGCATGAACTACCTGCTGCCGATCCACGACTCCGCGCCGTTCAACTCCGTCGCCGCCCGCCAGGCCGTCTCCTGGGCCATCGACCGCGACGCGATCATCTCCGGCGTCTTCCAGGGCTTCCAGACGAAGGCCTCCACGCTGGTCCCGCCGGCGTTCGAGGACTTCTACCAGGAGGGCGCCTGCGAGTCCTGCGCCCAGGGCCCCGACGCGGCCAAGGCGCAGCAGCTGGCCCAGGAGGCGGGCCTCCCGCCGGGCACGCAGATCAAGCTCGCCTACAACACCGGTGCGGGCCACGAGGAGTGGATCCAGGCCGTCTCCGCGCAGCTGCAGGACGTCCTGGGCTGGCAGGTCGAGCTCGTCGGCCAGCCGTTCCCGGAGCTGCTCGCCGCCCAGCAGGCGGTCGGCGCCACCGGCCTGTTCCGCTTCGCCTGGGGTGCTGACTACCCGACGCCGGACAACTTCCTGTACCCGCTGCTCGCCACCCCGGCCATCAACAAGAACGCCGAGGGCGTCGTGCAGGGCGACAACCGCGCCCGGTACAGCAACCCGCAGTTCGACGAGCTGGTCCTCCAGGCCCGCGCCGCGACCGACGAGGCCGAGCGCACCCGCCTGAACCAGGAGGCCGAGAAGATCGCGCTGAACGACATGGCGATGATCCCGCTCTGGAACCGCACGCAGTTCCGCCTGTTCAACAGCAACGACTTCGAGAACGTCCAGATGGACTTCAACGAGAACCCGAACCTGGCCACGCTGTCGGCCCGGTAGGAGCTGCACGTCGCACGGGGCCGGAGGGCGACCTCCGGCCCCGTGCCGTTCCGCGGGTAGCGTGCTCCGCTGCCCCGTCCGTAGGAGTGCTCCTTGGGCAAGTTCGTCGTCCGTCGCCTGCTGCAGATGGTCCTCGTGGTCATCGGCGCCACGATGGTCCTGTTCGCCTGCCTGTTCGTCATCCCGGGCGACCCCGTCGGCAGCCTCGGCGGCGACCGCGCCCGCGACCCGGCGACGGCCCAGCAGCTGCGCGAGCGGTACGGGCTCGACGACCCGTTGCCGACGCAGTACGTCAACTACGTCGGCCGGACGCTGCGCGGCGACCTCGGCGAGGACTACCGGCAGCGGCGGTCGGTCAACGAGATCCTCGCGCCCAAGCTCGTCAACACCGCCAAGCTCGCCGCCGCCGCGATCGTCATCGACATCGCCATCGGCCTGTTCGCCGGGCTCATCGCAGCGGTCTTCCGGTACAGCTTCTGGGACGTCCTCGTGACGATCACGACGACGCTCGCCATCGGCTTCCCGACCTTCGTCATCGGCATCCTGCTGCAGAAGGTCTTCGCGCTGAACCTCGGCGCGTTCCCGCTGTTCGGCATGGAGGCCGGCTTCCCGCGCGCCTACGTGCTGCCGGCCTTCACGCTGGCGATCATCGACGCGGCGCTGGTCGCCCGGCTCATGCGCGGGACGATGCTCGAGGTCCTGCGCGCCGACTACATCCGCACGGCGTTCGCCAAGGGCCTGTCCAAGCGCGTGGTCGTGCTCAAGCACGCGCTGCGCAACTCGATCATCCCGGTCGTCACCTACCTGGGGATCTCGTTCGGCACGCTCATGGGCGGCGCCATCATCACCGAGACGATCTTCAACTGGGACGGCATCGGGCTGGCGCTCATCAACGCCATCCAGCAGCAGAACAACCCGATCGTCATCGCCGTCGTGACGTACTCCGTGGCGATCTTCGTGGTGCTCAACCTCGTCGTCGACATCCTCTACGCCGTCCTCGACCCGCGCATCCGGCTCGAGTAGTGGCGAGCTCCCAGGAGGACCCCGTGGCCACCCCCGACCCGAACGACCCGTTCCCGGCCCCGACCGCCGCCGGCGTTCCCGGCACCGCGGTGCCGGGCGCGCCGGTGGTCTCGGCGACGCCGTCCGGGCCGCCCGCCGGAGGCTCCGTCGAGCCCCGCACGACGAGCCAGCTCACCGACATCCGCCGCCGCTTCTTCCGCAACCGGCTGGCCGTCGTGGGGCTCGGCCTCATCACCCTGCTCGTGGTGGTGGCGGCGTTCGCGCCCTGGCTCGCCCCGCACGACCCGCTGCGGCAGGACCTCACGAACACCCTCGCCGGGCCGAGCGGCGAGCACCTGCTCGGCACGGACGTGCTCGGGCGCGACCAGCTGTCGCGGATCATCTACGGCTCGCGCGTGGCCATCGTCGTGGGCCTCGCGTCGATCCTCATCGCGGTCGTCATCGGCGTGGCGCTCGGCGCGGTGGCCGGCTACTTCGGCCGGTTCTGGGACTCGCTGATCATGCGCGTGGCGGACGTCTTCTTCGCGTTCCCGCTGCTCATCGGCGCGATCATCATCATCGTCGTGGTGGGTCGTGGCGTCCTGCCGGTCGTCATCGCGCTGGCGGTCTTCAGCTGGGCCACCGTCGCCCGGCTGCTGCGCAGCTCGATCCTGTCGGTGCGCGAGAGCGAGTACGTCGAGGCGGCCCGCTCGCTCGGGGCGAGCCGGTGGCGCATCGTCACCCGGCACGTCCTGCCCAACAGCCTCGCGCCGGTGCTCGTCTACGCCACGTTCAACGTCGGCACCGCGGTGGTGGCCACCTCGGCGCTGTCGTTCCTCGGCGTCGGGGTCAGCCCGGAGGTCCCCGAGTGGGGCAACATGATCGCCGCCGGGCGCGGCTTCGTCGGCGTCGCCGACTACCTGTGGATCTTCCCGAGCGTCGCCATCGTGCTCACCGTCCTCGGCTTCGTCTTCGCCGGCGACGGGCTGCGCGACGCCCTCGACCCGAAGCTGCGCTGAGGACCCCGCTGTGACCACCCCTGCCCCCGCCGACGCGCTGCTGTCCGTGGAGGACCTGCGCGTCCACTTCCGCACCGACGACGGCGTCGTCAAGGCCGTCGACGGCGTCAGCTGGTCGGTGCGGCCCGGCGAGACGCTCGGCATCGTCGGCGAGTCCGGCTCCGGCAAGTCCGTGTCGGCGATGACGGTGATGGGCCTGGTGCCCTCGCCGCCGGCGACCTTCCCGAGCGGCCGCATCGTGTTCCGCGGCCAGGACCTGCTGGCGGCCGACCCGGCTGACCTCCGCCGGCTGCGCGGCAACGACATCTCGATGATCTTCCAGGACCCGCTGACCTCCCTGAACCC
This sequence comes from Mycobacteriales bacterium, assembly GCA_035553635.1. GTDB lineage: Bacteria > Actinomycetota > Actinomycetes > Mycobacteriales > SCTD01 > DATLGD01. Next base: position 2,480 of record DATMKB010000203.1, on the reverse strand, counting down.
GGTCTTCAAGGTCGGCGACCAGATCGCGGAGGTCATCCAGGTCCACGAGAAGGTCGGCAAGCGGGTGGCCCGCTCGCGGGCGGTCGACCTGCTCGGCGAGGTCGGCATCCCCAACCCGCGCCAGCGCGCCTCGGAGTACCCGCACCAGTTCTCCGGCGGCATGCGGCAGCGCGCCATGATCGCGATGGCGCTGGCCCTCGACCCGGTGCTGCTGCTCGCCGACGAGCCGACCACGGCGCTGGACGTCACGGTGCAGGCGCAGATCATGGAGCTGCTCGTGAAGCTCCAGCAGGACCGCGGCACGGCCATCGTGCTCATCACGCACGACCTCGGCCTGGTCGCGAGCCACGCCGACCGCGTGCTCGTCATGTACGCCGGCAAGGTGGCCGAGCTGGCCGACACCGAGACCGTCTTCTACGAGCCGCGGCACGCCTACACCTACGGGCTGCTGGGCAGCCTGGCCCGGCTCGACCAGCGCCGCACCGAGCTGCTCACGCCCATCCCCGGCGCGCCGCCGAGCCTGATCCGGGTGCCGTCGGGCTGCCCGTTCCACCCCCGGTGCGCCTTCGCCACCGACGTCTGCCGGGAGGTGGTGCCGGCGCTCGTCGAGCAGGACCGCGCCGGGCACCTGGCCTCCTGCCACCACAGCGACCAGGTGGCCGGCGCCGCCAACGGCGAGCAGGCCGCCCGGGCCGCCGAGGAGGCGGCCCGCCGCACCACCGCGCTCGGCGAGGCGGACACCCGCCCCGACGCCGAGCCGCGCCCCCTGAGGAGCGACCACCCGTGACCCGTCCCGAGTCCGCGCTCGACCCCGCTCAGGGCGGCGCGAGCGGCCGTGAGCCCCTGCTCGTCGTCGACGACCTCGTCAAGCACTTCCCGATCACCAGCGGCGTGCTGCTCAAGCGGCAGATCGGCTCGGTGAAGGCGGTCGACCACGTCTCGTTCGAGGTGGCGCCGGGGGAGACGCTCGCGCTCGTCGGCGAGTCGGGCTGCGGCAAGTCGACCACCGCCCGCACGCTGCTGCGCCTGCTCGAGCCGACCAGCGGCCGCGTCCTGTTCGACGGCGAGGACGTCACGCAGGCGTCCCGCAAGCGGATGACCGAGCTGCGCCGCGACATGCAGATCGTCTTCCAGGACCCGTACGCGAGCCTCAACCCGCGCATGACGGTGCGGACGATCCTCGACGAGGCGTTCCAGATCCACGGCATCGACGCCGGGGGCCGCATCCCCGAGCTGCTCGAGCGGGTGGGCCTGGCACCCGAGCACGCCGCCCGCTACCCGCACGAGTTCTCCGGCGGCCAGCGCCAGCGCGTCGGCATCGCCCGCGCGATGGCCCTCAACCCGAGGCTCGTCGTGCTCGACGAGCCGGTCTCGGCGCTCGACGTGTCGATCCAGGCGCAGGTGGTGAACCTGCTCGAGGAGCTGCAGGACGAGCTCGGGCTCACCTACCTGTTCATCGCGCACGACCTGTCGGTCGTGCGGCACATCAGCGACCGGGTCGCGGTCATGTACCTCGGTCACATCGTCGAGATCGCCGACCGCGACACCCTGTTCGAGCGGCCCGCCCACCCGTACACCCAGGCCCTCATCTCCGCGGTCCCGGTGCCGGACCCCCGCAAGGAGCGCGCGCGGCAGCGCATCGTCATCTCGGGCGACGTCCCGAGCCCGGCGAACCCGCCCAGCGGCTGCTGGTTCCGCACCCGCTGCCAGAAGTTCGCCGGCCAGCTGAGCGAGGCCGAGCGCGCCCGGTGCGTCGAGGAGCCGCCCGCGCTCGTCGACCGGGGGCAGGGACACCCGTCGGCGTGCCACTACGCCGAGGTGCAGCAGGTAGCGTGACGCCGTGCACAGACCGCTGACCGCCATCACGACGCACACGGGGGACGACCGGCCGTGGTGACCTTCCTGTCGATCCTGCTGACGATCACCAGCATCCTGCTGATCGTCCTGGTGCTGCTGCACAAGGGCAAGGGCGGCGGCCTGTCCAACATGTTCGGCGGCGGCGTGTCGTCGAGCCTGGGCGGGAGCGCCGTCGTCGAGAAGAACCTCGACCGGATGACGGTCGTGTGCGGCGCCGTCTGGGTCGTGTGCATCATCGCCCTGGGCCTGCTGCTCAAGGACACCAGCGCTCCGGTGCTCTAGGCCGGCGGACGGACGAGGACAGGGGGAGCAGTGGCAGGCGGGAACGCGATCCGCGGCAGCCGAGTGGGTGCCGGACCGATGGGCGAGGCCGAGCGGGGTGAGGCGGCGCCGCGCGTGCGCGTGCCGTTCTGGTGCGCCAACGGGCACGAGACCCGGCCCTCCTTCGCCGACGACGCCTCCGTGCCGGAGCAGTGGGACTGCCCGCGCTGCGGGTTCCCCGCCGGGCGCGACAAGGACGCCCCGCCGGCCCCCACGAAGACCGAGCCGTACAAGACCCACCTCGCCTACGTGCGCGAGCGCCGCAACGCCGAGGACGGCGAGGCGATCCTCGCCGAGGCGCT
>DATMKB010000202.1:0-3663 GCA_035553635.1 Mycobacteriales bacterium | reverse complement strand
GGACGTCTTCTCCAGCTCGGTCCGCGAGCTCGCCGACGGCCTCGCGCCGGAGCTGCGCGAGGAGCTCGAGCGGCTGACCCTGCCCTTCGGCGAGGACGCGACGCCGTCCGACGCCGAGCTGCGCATCGCCCAGGCCCAGCTGGTCGGCTGGCTCGAGGGCCTGTTCCACGGCATCCAGACGGCGCTGTTCGCCCAGCAGATGGCCGCCCGCGTGCAGCTCGAGCAGATGCGCGGCCGGCAGGCGCTGCCGCAGGGCGGCCCGGGCGTCCCCGGCCCGCCGGCCGGGCCGGGCCACGGCACCGGGCAGTACCTCTAGCAGGAGCGGGGCCTCCCGCCGTCGAACTCCTCCCGCCTAACGAGCCGGACGAGCGGGAGGAGCGGGGCGTGCGGACGAGGGCCTGGCGGGCAGCCACGGCGGGTGCGGTGCTGGTGGCCGCGGGGACGGCGCTGACGGCGCCGTCGGCGGGCGCGGCGACGGGCACCCCCGCGGGCCCCGCGCCGCACGACCCCTGCGAGCGCACGTCCTGGCGGGCGGGCACGGTGGAGCTGTGCGCCGGCACGCTCGTGTACCGCGACTACGTCATCGACGACTTCGGCGCGGCGGGCCCGCTGCCGACGAGCCGCAAGTCCGAGCAGCTCGGCTCGCTGTCGGCCACCGCCGGCGACCAGCGCTACGCCGACACCCGCCAGACGGCCACGGCCGACCTCGTCGACCTCGCCGTCCGGCTCGAGGGCGACCGGCTGGTGGCGGTCTTCCGGCTCAACGCCCTCTACGACGCCGGCTCGACCACCGTCGCCCTCGCCGTCGACAGCGACGACGACCGCTCCACCGGCGGCGGCGCCTGGCCGGGCGTCAACGGCGTCCGGTCGAGCGGCTGGGAGGTCGTGGAGACCGCCTCGACCGGCGACGTCGGCGCGAACACCGTGACGCTGACGATGCCGGCGCCGGCCGGCGACCGGTGGCGGCTGCAGGCCCTGACGGCGCAGTCGAACGGCACGGTCATGAACGTGGCCTTCCGCGGTCCGACCGAGGTGGCGGGCCTCGGGACCAGCACCTGGTGGGAGGGCCGGCAGGCGCAGGTCCTGAAGTCCGGCGACATCACCGAGCTCGGCCACGTCGTCGAGGTCGCCGACCTGCGCGGCGGCGTCACGCGGGAGGCCGACCACTGGCAGCCCGGCCTGGGCTCCCGCGTCTTCACGAGCCGCTGGACGATCGGCTCCGGCGAGGGCTACTCCTACGAGCGGGAGTACGGCCGGCACGGCGCCACGGGCACGACCTGCGAGCAGGAGTTCATCTCGCACGGCCGCTTCCAGCCGTACTCGGTCTACGTGCCGGAGGCCCTGCCGGCCGACCCGGGCGTGCAGGTCAACCTGCACGGCTGCAACGCCAACCACACGAGCCAGATCACCGGGGCGGGCTTCCGGGCGTCGTTCGGCGACCAGCTCGGCCGCGTCATCGTCGCGCCGCTGGGCCGCGGGCCGATCGGCTACTACTCCGACATCAGCGAGGCGGACGTCCTCGAGGTGCTCGACGACGTCGAGACCACCCTGGCCCCCGACCCGGACACCTGGTTCCTGTCCGGCTACTCGATGGGCGGCTACGGCGCGATGCGCCTCGCCTCGCTGTACCCCGACCGCTGGGCCGGCCTGACGAACTGGGTCGGCTTCAGCGGCGACGTCACGAACAGCCCGGCGTCCACCGACGTCCCGCGCAAGGCGCCGAGCGGCGGCATCGGCAACGTCGTGCACTTCCTGCGCAACCTCGAGCACGTCCCGTCGGAGCACCTCTACGCCGCGGCCGACGAGCTCGTGCAGGTGCACACCGCCCTCGCGGTGCAGCAGTCGCTCGACGCCGCCGGTGTCGACCACCGCTTCTTCCTGCACCCGGCCGCCGAGCACCTGACCTTCGCCCTGGCCGACCGCTGGGAGAAGGAGGCGGCGCTGTCGCAGGGGCGGCGGCTGGTCCGCGACCCGGCGCGGGTGGTCTACCGCACCGACGGCGCGCTCGCCTACCCGGAGTACGAGATCGTGCACGACCGCGCCTACTGGGTGTCGGACGTCCGCCCGGCCCGGGTCGACGCCGACTGGCACGACGCCGTCGGCTTCAGCGACGTCGACCTCACGACGGCCGGCTGCGGCGGCGCGCTGCCCGTCCGCACCGAGCGGCAGGGCGCGGGCCCGTCGCCCGTCCCGTGGGTCTCGACCGAGACCACGACCACCGGCACGACGCCGGTGACCGGCGACCTGCTCCAGGGCCGCCTGGTCAACGTCGCCTCGCTGACCGTCGACGCGACGCGCGCCTGCCTGGCCGGCGAGGACGTCCCCTGGACGCTCACGACCGACGGCCCGGCCACCGTCGCGCTCACCGACGGCCGCGAGATCACCGTGCCGGGCGCCGGCACGCACACCGGCGTGCTCGCCGCGGCCGCCGCCGGGCAGCCGGTGGAGGTCGCCGGGACCGGCTCGGGCGCGGCGGCCACGCCGGGCGTCGCGGCCCGGGCGCTGCCGGCGACCGGCGCGGCGGCGGCGCTCCCGGCCGTCGCGGGCGCGCTGCTGCTCGGCGCGGCGCTCGTCCGGCGCCGCCTGGGCTAGCCGAACAGGCGCTCGAGCACCTGCGCGACGCCGTCCTCGTCGTTGGTGGCGGTCACCTCGTCGGCCGCCGCCCGCACCTCCGGGTGCGCGTTGCCCATCGCGACGGCGTGGCCGGCCCAGGCGAGCATCGGCAGGTCGTTGGGCATGTCGCCGAAGGCCACCACCTCGGCGGCGTCGACGCCGTGCTCCTCGGCCAGGCCGGCCAGGCCGCTGGCCTTGCTGATGCCGCTGGCGCTGATCTCCAGCAGGCCGTCGCCGCTGGAGTGCGTCGCCTCGGCGAGCCCGCCCAGGCTCCGGCGGGCCGCGGCGAGCAGCTCGTCGCTGCCCATCTCCGCGTGCCGGGCGAGCAGCTTGACGACCCCCGCCTCGCACAGCGCCGCGAGCTCGCCGACCTCGACGTCGCCGACGTCCCACCGCGGCACGTACGCCGCCTCGCGGGCGAAGCGGCCGGGGACGCCGTCGACCGGCCCGCGCTCGACCGCGAAGGCGACGCCCGGCACGTCCCGCCGCAGGGCCTCGACCACCTCGGCGGCGGCGCCGGCGTCGAGCAGCGACGCGCGCACGACCCGCTCGGTGTGCAGGTCGTAGACGACGGCGCCGTTGGCGCAGACCGCGAGCCCCCGGTGCCCGGTCTCGGCCACCACCGGCGCCATCCAGCGCGGCGGACGGCCGGTGACCATGACGAGCACGCTGCCGGCCTCCTCGACGGCGGCCAGCGCGGCGCGGGTGCGGTCGGAGACGGTGCCGTCCGAGCGGACGAGCGTGCCGTCGAGGTCGGTGGCGACGAGGCGGGGAGGGACGCGGGGGCTCGGCACCCGTCCAGTCTCGCGGAGCCCCGTCGCGGCTGCGCCGAACGGGTGGAAGACGGACATCCCGCTCAGCCCGGACACCGGTACGGCCGACAGGAGCAGTGCCGCCTGCGCCACCTGGAGGACGCCGTGGACGCCGCTCGCCTCCCGTCCCGCCTGCTCGACCCGCGCCGCGCGCGCCGGCTCGTGGAGGCCGGGGTCCCGCTCACGCTGCTGCTCGACCTGTGCGGCCGGGTGCCGTCGCAGGAGGTCCTGCGGCACG
>DATMKB010000201.1:0-4874 GCA_035553635.1 Mycobacteriales bacterium | reverse complement strand
CCCGCTCGAGGCGCTGCTGTGCGACGCCCGCCTCACCCGCGTCCTGCTCGACGCCACCGGCCAGGTCCACAGCCTCGAGATCCTCACCGACACCGTCACCGCGAGCCAGCGCCGGGCGCTCGCCGCCCGCGACCTCGGCTGCGCCGCCCGCGGCTGCACCCGGCCACCGGCCGCTTGCGACGCCCACCACCTCGTCGAGGTCAGCCGCGGCGGCGCCACCACCCTGTCGAACCTCGTGCTCCTGTGCCGGCGCCACCACGTCCTGTGGCACCGCGGCCAGCTCCGCCTCACCGACCTGCACGTCCCCTGGCACCCGGACGCGCGCAGCACCGGACCACCGGGCCGGCCCGCCGCCTGAGCGGTCCCGGTCAGCACTCCCCGGCGTGCACCAGCCCGCAGTCGCGGCACGCCACCGGCGCCGGGCGGCCGGCCCGCGCGGCGGCCCGGCGCGCGCCGGGCTCGGGACCGGCCGGCCGGGGCGGCTCGGCGCTGGCGTCGATCGCGCGCAGGCTGCGCAGGACCTGCTCGAGGTCGGTGGCGCGGTACATCGGCGGCAGCGCCGACAGCAGTCGGCTGCGGTACGACGCCGACGCCAGCCGCGGGTCGAGCACCGCGACCACGCCGCGGTCGTCCGCGCTGCGCACCAGCCGCCCGACGCCCTGGGCCAGCGCGATCGCCGCCTCCGGCACGGCGACGGCCGCGAAGCCGCTGAACCCGCCGCCCGCCTTCGCCACCCGCGCCTTGTGCAGCGGGTCGTCCTGCCGGGCGAACGGGATCCGGTCGACGACGACGAGCTGGCAGGCGCTGCCGGGCACGTCGATGCCCTGCCAGAAGCCGCGGGTGGCGAACAGGCAGGTGCGCGCGTCGGAGGCGAACCGCCACGCCAGCCGCGCCGGCGTGTCCTCGCCCTGCAGGAGCACCGGCACGTCGGGCAGCTCGGCCCGCACGTGCGCGGCGACGCGGTCGGCGGCCGCACGCGAGCTGAACAGCCCGAGGGTGCGGCCCCCGGCGGCGCGCACCAGCTCGACGACCCGGGCGTCGACCGCGGCCTCCCAGCGCTCGCGCTCGCGCGGGTCGGGCAGGTCGGCGGCGACGTACAGCTGCGACTGGCGCCGGTGGTCGAACGGGCTCCCGACGTCGACGCCCGCCCAGGCCCGCGCCTCCGCGTCGTCGTCGTCCGACGACGGCTCGCGGCCGAAGCCGAGCTGCCGCGCGACGTGCTCGAAGCCGCCGTCGACCGACAGCGTCGCGCTCGTGGCGACCACCGGCGTCTTCGCGAGCAGCCGGTCGGCGAGCCGCCCGTCGACGCGCAGCGGCGACACGCGCAGCCGGCCCAGCAGCGACCCCCGCGGGCGCTCGACGTGCACCGCCGCCCACTCGCCGGCGTGCAGCAGCGCGGCGCACGCGTCGGCGACCTCGCGCAGCGCGTTCTTCGCCCGCAGCGACCGCGGCTCCCCCGGCTCGTCGTCGCCGTCAGCCCTGTCGTCCGGGCCGCCGATCTGCGCCGCCGCGCCCTCGACCGTGCGCTGCACCGACTGCAGCAGCACGCGTGCCTCGGCGGGCAGCTCCTCGAGCAGGCCGGTCGGCAGCCGGCCGAGCAGCGCCTCCGCGTCGACCTGGGCCTGCGACAGCGCCTCCTCCACCTCGTCGGGCACCAGCGGCGCGGCCAGCCGCACCGCGCGCAGCACGGCGGCCGCCGACAGCTCGGCGGTGAGCGCCTCGGTGACGAAGCGGTCGAGCTCGTGCGCCTCGTCGACGACCACGACGTCGCGCGGCGGCAGGACCTGGGCGTCGGTGCACGCGTCGAGCGCCAGCATCGAGTGGTTCGCGACGACGACGTCGGCCTCCGCCCACTCCGCCTTCGCCCGCTCGGCGAAGCAGTCGTCGCGGTACGGGCAGGACGTGCCGAGGCAGTCGCGGCCGTCGACGCTCACCGCCCGCCAGGCGACGTCCTCGACGGTGAACGGCACCTCGTCGCGGTCGCCGGAGTCCGTCTCGTCAGCCCACGTGCGCAGCTGCGCGACCTGCGCCTCGAGCCGGCTCGCCGGGCCGAGGTCGAGCACCTCCGGGTCCTGCGCGTCGCTGCCGCCGTGCAGCCGCTCGAGGCAGACGTAGTTGCGCCGCCCCTTCGCGACGGCGTACGTGACGGTCCGCCCCGTCGCCGCCCGAACCGCGTCGGCGACGCGCGGCAGGTCCTTGTCGAGCAGCTGCGCCTGCAGGGCCTTCGTGGCCGTGGAGACGAGGACGCGCCGCCGCCGGGCGAGGGCCGGCACGAGGTAGCCGACCGACTTGCCGGTGCCCGTGCCGGCCTGCACCAGCAGGTGGGTGTCGTCGTCGAGCGCCTGGGCGATGCGGCGCACCATCTCCCGCTGGCCCTCGCGCGCCGTGCCGCCCGGCAGCTGCGCGACGACGGCGTCGAGGACCTCGAGGGCGCGGTCCTGCGAGCCGGTCACCGCGGCAGGACGAGGAGCTTGCCGGTGCTGCGCCGCCCCTCGAGGTCCTCGTGGGCGCGCTGGGCGTCCTCCAGCGCGTACGTGCCACCGACGCGCACGGACAACCGCCCGTCGCGCACCCGCCCGAGCACCTCGCCGGCCCGGTGCAGCAGGTCGGCGCGCTCGGCGACGAAGTCCCCGAGCGTCGGGCGGGTCAGCCACAGGGAGCCGTGCGACATGAGCACGAGCGGGTCGAGCGGCGGCACCGGCCCGGACGCCGCCCCGAACAGCACCACCGAGCCGTGCCGGGCCGCGCACGCCAGGCTGCTGTCGAACGTCGCGCGACCGACGCCGTCGTAGACGACCTGCGCGCCGCGCCCCCCGGTCGCCTCGCGGACCCGCTCGACCACCTCGTCGTACGCCACGACGTCGGACGCGCCGGCCCCGCGCGCGAGCTCCGCCTTCTCCGGCGACGTCGTGGCCACCACCTGCACGCCGGCGTCGACGAGCAGCTGCACGAGCAGCAGTCCGACACCGCCGGCCGCGGCGTGCACCACCGCGGTGTCGCCCGGTGAGGCGACCTCGGCGAGGAACTGCGCGGTCATCCCCTGCAGCAGCACGGCCGCGGCGTCGGACAGCGCCACGCCGTCGGGCACCGGCACCAGCCGGTCCTCCGGGACGACGACGGCGTCGGCGTAGCCGGCGCCCGGCACCACCGCCCAGGCCACCCGCTCGCCGGTGCCGCGCACCGTCCCCGCGCCCTCGGACCCGAGGACGAAGGGCAGCTCTCGCGGGTAGCGCCCCTCGCGGTGGTAGACGTCGATGAAGTTGACCCCCGCCGCCTCGACGTCGACGACGACCTCGCCCGGCCCGGCGACCGGCTCCGGCCGCTCGACGACCTCGAGCACCTCCGGACCGCCGGTCCGGGACACCACCACCGCGCGCACCCCGACAGTCAACCCGCTCGGGCGCCCGCACCGGCCCGTCCTGTGGAGGGGCGGCCGGCACGCCCCGGGCGGCGTCGACCTCCGTTGCTACATCTGGCCGGAGATGTTCCACTTCGGGCACCACCGACCGAGGAGCCCCATGCGCCGCCGCACCACTGCCCTGCTCGCCGTCCTCACCCTGCTGACGGCGCTCCCCGCGGCCGGCCTCGCGCAGGACGCCGGCGCGCCGGAGCGGCGGCCCGTCCTGTTCGTGCACGGCTTCAGCGGCTCGGGCGGCCAGTTCGCCGCGCAGAAGCTCCGCTTCGTCAGCAACGGCTACCCCGAGTCCTGGATCGACGTCGTCGACTACAACTCCGCGGCCAACATCGCGAACTCCGACGTGGTCGAGGCCGCCATCGACGCGAAGGTCGCGGAGCTCCTCGCCGAGACCGGGGCGGACAAGGTCGACCTGCTCGGCCACTCGCAGGGCACCTTCGTCAGCCGGAACTGGATGACCGACCCCGTCTGGGGTGCCGCCCGCCGCGCACTGGTGGCGCACTACGTCAACATCGACGGCCAGGCGGAGAACCCCGGCGTCGACACGCTGGCGCTGTGGGCCGGCGTCCCCATCGGCGGCAGCACCGACGAGCCGCGCCCGACCATGGCGGGCGCGAAGAACGTCACGATCCCCGGGCAGCCGCACGTCGAGGTGGCGACCTCGCGCGCCGCGTTCGAGGAGGTGCACCGGTTCTTCACGGGGGTCGCGCCGAAGCACGGGGTGACCTCGGTCGAGGGCCCGGTGCGCATCGCGGGCAAGGCGGTCGCCTTCCCCGCCAACACGGGCCTGGCCCCGTCCACCGTCGCGGTGTGGCCCGTCGACGAGCGCGGCGTGCGGCTCAGCTCCGCGCCGACGGCGACCTTCCAGGTGACCGACGGCTCGCAGGGCGGCGGCGACTGGGGCCCCGCCACGGTGGAGGCCGGGCGCAGGTACGAGATCTCGCTGAGCCGGCCCTCGCTGCCGACCCGCCACTTCTACTTCGAGCCCTTCGTGCGTGACGACCTGACGCTGCGGCTCAACGTCTCCGACCCGATCGGCACCTACGCCGGCAACCGCCCCGGCACCATGACGGTCACGAGCATCCGCAACAAGGAGCTGCGCGGCGACCAGGGCGAGGCCCGGGACGTGCTCGCGGTGGACGGCGTCGAGGTGTGCACGCCGGCGCTGTGCCCGACCTCCAAGAACGTCAGCGCCTTCTACGCCCTCGACGTCGACCGCGACGGGCGGACCACCCCCGGGCTCGGCGACCCGGTCATCTCGCGCCTGGCCTTCCTGAGCTCCGCCGACGTCGCCGTGACGACCGGAGCGGGGTCGCCGGAGACCGCCCGGTGGACGCTGCGGTCGCGCGGCTCGGCCACCGAGCGGGCCCTCGAGGTGCCGCGCTGGGACTCCGCCACCGACGTCGTGTCGCTGCAGTGGCACGACTTCGAGCCCGACGAGGTCGTGCCACTGCAGCGA
>DATMKB010000200.1:0-3593 GCA_035553635.1 Mycobacteriales bacterium | reverse complement strand
ACGACGAGCTGGTCGAGCGCCAGCCGCCGCTGCCCGGTCTCGATGCGGCTGATGGTCGAGGCGCTGACGTGCGAGCGGGCGGCCAGGTCGTCGAGCGTCCAGCCGCGGGCCTGCCGGAGCGTGCGCAGCCGGCGGCGGGCGGTGTCCTCCACCTGGTCGCCGACGTCCACGGGCCCGACGGTACGGCCGCGGTCAGCCGCGGCGACGGAGCAGCGCGCGCCCGGCGAGCACCGCACCGCCGGCGACGAGCACCCACGGCCCGGCGACGACGACCGGGTCGACGACGTGGTGGCGCGGGTCGGCGCGGTCGTGGCCGAGCCGCGACGAGAGGCCCGAGCCGCTGACCTCCGCCCGGACGCCCGTCTCGGTCACCGGGTCGTCCGGTCGCAGCGACACCAGCGACCGCGCGTGCGCGCCCCAGGCCTCCACCCGGTCGCCGGCCATGAGCAGCAGCCAGTGCGCGAGCGTGGCCTCGCTGTAGCGCCGGTAGGCGAGCCGCCGCAGCGCCCCGGACACGCCGTGCAGAGGGGCCGTCGTGCCGAACACCGGCGGCAGCATCCCGTGCTCGATCGAGCGCTCCCGCGGCGTCAGCTCGGGCTGCCGCTCGGGGAAGTCCCAGTGCGCGCCCGTGAGGTCCTCCCGGTAGCTCAGCTTCGGCACCGACGGCCGCACGGCGGGGTCGAGGTCGACGCCCCAGCCGGGGATGCGCGCACGCAGCTCCTCGCTCGTCTCGGGCAGCGGCGGCTTGTCCTTCGTGTACGTCATGCGGACCCTCCCGGGACGATGAGCGGCTTGACGCACTCGTCGAGCTTCGGGAGAACAGGTGGTACGCCTCGGCGACGTGCTCCAGCGGCACGCGGTGGGTGACGAGGTCGCGCGGCACGAGGTGGCCGTTGCGGACGTGCTCGAAGAGCCGCGGCCACTGCCGCTTCACCGGGCACTGGTTCATCCGCAGCGTGAGCCCCTTGTTGACGGCGTCGCCCATCTTCACGCTCGTGGGCACGGTGCCGTAGACGCCGACGACGGACACGGTGCCGCCCTTGCGCACGGAGTCGATGGCCCAGTTGAGCGCGACCGGGGAGCCGCCCTCGAGCTTGAGCTTCGTGCCGAGCAGCTGGTGGACGAAGCCGCCGTCGGCCTCCGCGCCCGCGGCGTCGATGGCGACGTCGGCGCCGAGCCAGCCGGTGGTGCGCTTCATCTCGACGACGATGTCCTTGTAGTGCGTGAAGTTCATCGTCTCGGCGTGCGCGAAGGTGCGGGCCTTCTCGAGCCGGTAGTCGAGGTGGTCGACGACGATGACGCGCCCGGCCCCCATGAGCCAGGCCGACTTGGCGGCCACGAGTCCGACGGGACCGGCGCCGAAGACCACGACGACGTCGCCCTCGACAATGTCGCCGAGCTGCGCGCCGAAGTAGCCGGTCGCCGTCGCGTCGGTGAGCAGGACGGCGTCCTCGTCGTGCATCCACTCGGGGATCAGCGCGGGCCCGACGTCGGCGAAGGGCACCCGGACGTACTCGGCCTGCCCGCCGTCGTAGCCACCGGTCGAGTGGGAGTAGCCGTAGATGCCGCCGACCGCGGTGGCGTTCGGGTTGACGTTGTGGCAGTTGCCGTAGAGCCCCCGCGCGCAGTACCAGCACGACCCGCAGAAGACGTTGAACGGGACCATGACGCGGTCGCCGACCTGCAGGTTGCGCACGGACGGCCCGACCTCGTCGACGACGCCGATGAACTCGTGGCCGAACGTCGTCCCGATGCGGGTGTCGGGGATGAGCCCGTGGTACAGGTGCAGGTCGGAGCCGCACACGGCGGCGAGCGTGACGCGGACGATCGCGTCGTTCGGGTGCTCGATCCCAGGGCGGTCCTTCTCCTCGGTGCGGATCTTGTACGGACCGCGGTAGACCATCGCGCGCATGACGCGGTCCTCTCCAGGGGCGCGCGAGCGAACCGCCGCCGAGCGGGAAGACCGCCGCCGTGGACGTCGCGGCGACCGGCACCTGGACCGACGAGGACGGCGTGCGCCACCCCGCCGGGGAGGTCCACGGCTGGCTGCGCGGGCGGAACTCGACGGTGTGCGGCCTGCAGCTCTCGCGCGCCGGCCTGCGGTCCTTCCCGGACGTGCGCTGGGCCGACGTGCAGCCGGAGTCGGGCGGACGCGCCGACGCCGTCGCGGCCGTCTGCCCGCGCTGCGCGGCGGCCGGCGGGAAGCGGCGGGACGACAAGGGGTGGCGGCGGACCGACCCGCGGCCGTAGGGCAGGGTGCGGGGGTGCCGGTCGACGTCGCGCGCGTGCGCAGCCTGTTCCCGTCCCTGTCCGAGGGCACCGCCCGCTTCGACGGCCCCGGCGGCTCCCAGGTGCCCGCCGCCGTGGCCGACGCCGTCGCCGGGGCGCTGCGGACCGGCCTCGCCAACCGCGGCAGCGTCACGACGGGGGAGCGGCGCGCCGAGGCGATCGTCGTCGAGGCGCGGCAGGCGGTCGCCGACCTCGTCGGCGGCGAGCCGCTCGGCGTGGTCTTCGGGCGCTCGATGACGCAGCTGACGTTCGACCTCGCGCGCACGCTCTCGCGAAGCTGGTCGCCCGGCGACGAGGTGGTGGTGACGCGCCTCGACCACGACGCGAACATCCGCCCGTGGGTGCTGGCCGCCGAGCGCGCCGGCGCGACGGTGCGGTGGGCGCCGTTCGACCGGGAGACGGGGGACCTCCCGGTCGAGGCGGTGACCGACCTGCTGTCCGACCGCACGCGCGTCGTCGCCGTCACCGGCGCGTCGAACCTGCTGGGCACGCGCCCGGACGTGCGCAGCATCGCCGACGCCGCGCACGCCGTCGGCGCGCTCGTGCACCTCGACGCCGTGCACCTCGTGCCGCACGCGCCGGTCGACCTCGCCGCGACCGGCGCTGACGTGCTGTCCTGCTCGCCGTACAAGTTCTTCGGCCCGCACCTCGGCGCGCAGGTCGCGTCGCCGGAGCTGCTCGAGGGGCTGCACCCGGACAAGCTGCTGCCGTCGACCGACGCCGTCCCCGAGCGCTTCGAGCTCGGCACGCTGCCGTACGAGCTGCTCGCCGGCACCACCGCCGCGGTCGAGGTGCTCGCCGACCTCGACGAGACGGCGACGGGGACGCGGCGCGAGCGCGTGCTCACGTCCATGGCCGCGGTCGAGCAGTCCGAGGACGCGCTGCTGCAGGACCTGCCGCGCGGCCTGCACGACCTCGACGGCGTCACCGTGCACGGCGCCCCTGCGCACCGCACGCCCACGGTCCTGTTCACCGTCGACGGCCGCAGCCCGCGCGAGGTGCACGAGCACCTGGCGACCCGCGACGTCAACGCGCCGGCGAGCCACTTCTACGCGCTCGAGGCCTCGCGCTGGCTGGGCCTCGGCGACGACGGCGGCGTGCGCGCCGGCCTGGCGCCGTACACCTCCGCCGACGACGTGCAGCGGCTCCTCGACGGCGTCGCCGAGCTGTGCCGGTGAGCCGCGCCGTCCTCGTCACCGGCGCCTCGCGCGGCATCGGCCGTGCGGTGGCCGAGCGCTTCGCGGCACAGGGCGACCGCGTGGCGGTGCACTACGGGCGCGACCTCGAGGCGGCGGAGGAGGTGC
>DATMKB010000199.1:0-2729 GCA_035553635.1 Mycobacteriales bacterium | reverse complement strand
GCGGCGCCGATGCGCACCGGCCGCAGCTCGGCGGCGGCGTCGATGACGGCCTGCGCCATCCGGGTGCTCATGAACTCGAAGAAGCGCAGGTCGAAGACGTCCTGGAAGACCCAGGTGCCCCAGCCGGGCGTCGAGTAGAAGGGCGAGTTGTGGTTGTGGCTGACCGTCACGGCGAGGTTGTCCTCGCCGATGCCGGTGACGACGCCGTCCTTCAGCCCGGCGGTCACCGCGAGGTCGTGCTGCTCGAGCAGCTGCGCCACCCGCCGGTTGAGCAGGTCGTTGGGCAGGTACAGGTCGTTCGCGACGACGGCGAACCGCTCCTCGTCGGTCCCCTCGACGAGCAGCGCCCGGGTGAGGATCCGCGACTGCAGGCCGCGCGCCGGGCGCTTCTTCGTCGCGTGCAGGAACGGGTCGACCTGGCCGTCGTGGTAGGCCCCGGTCGTCGTCTCGGCGAACTGGCCGCCGCCCGCGCCGAGGTGCCAGGTCGCGTCGACCGAGGCGACGCCGGCCCGGGTGACCGGGCCGTCGGGCAGGACGGCGTCGACCACCGACGACACCGGGCCGGGCACCGCCGGCGTCAGCGCCGCCGCGGGGGCCGCGAGGGCGACGACGAGCGCGGGGGCGAGCAGCCGCAGCAGGCGGGCACGGGCCATCGGGGTCTCCTGGGGGCGTGGAGGAGTGCTGCTCACGTGCTTCGACGTCGGGCGCGGCGCTCCTGCTGCGCGGACGGCCGCCGGGGTGGCAGGCTCCGGCTCGTGCGGAGCAACCTGTTCGGGGAGAACCTCGAGAGCACGTCCACCGAGGCGATGGCGCTGCAGAACCCGCGGATGCTGCGGGTGCGCCTGGGCGACCGGTCCACCGGCCAGCCCGGCGAGGTGCTCGCCCGGCAGGGCGCGATGGTGGCCTACCAGGGCGCCGTCGAGTTCGCCTACGAGGGCGCAGGCGTCGGGCGGCTGCTCAAGAAGATGGTCACCGGCGAGGGCGTGCCGCTCATGCGGGTGCGCGGCGTCGGCGACGTCTTCCTCGCCCAGAACGCCGACGAGCTGCACGTGCTCGACCTCGAGGGCGACGCCGTGACGGTCAACGGGCCGAACGTGCTCGCCTTCGAGCCGACCCTGCAGTGGGACATCCGGCGGGTCGAGGGCGCGTCGATGTTCTCCGGCGGCGTCTTCAACACCCACTTCTCCGGCCACGGCCGCCTGGTCGTCAGCGCGTTCGGCACCCCGGTGGTGCTCGACGCCGCCGAGGCGCCCACCTACGCCGACCTGCAGTCCGCGGTCGCCTGGTCGGCCGGGCTGCAGACGCGGCTCGTGCGCACCGCCCGGGCCGGCGCGCTCATCGGCCGGGGCAGCGGCGAGGCCTTCCAGCTGGCCTTCTCCGGCGCCGGCTTCGTCGTCGTGCAGGCCAGCGAGGGCCCGGTCGTGCCGCCGCACAGCCACGGCAGCAGCGGCTGACCCGGTGAGGGTGGTCGTCGAGGGGCGCCGCGGGCTGCGCTTCGACGACGGGACGCCGGTGCGCGCGGCGTCTGCGGTGGTGCCGCACGCGGGCGGGCTGCTCGTGGCGCAGGACGACGCCGTCGCCGCGGCGCACGTGCTGCCCGGCTCGGTGCGGCGGCTGCCGGTCTTCCCGCCGGTCGGCGGGCACGAGGTCTTCGACGCCGCCACCGGCACCAAGGCGCTCAAGCCCGACGTCGAGGCGGCGGTCGCGCTCGGCCCCGACCGGGCGCTCCTGCTCGGCTCCGGCTCCTCGCCGGCCCGCACCCGGGCGGCGCTGGTCGGCCCCGGCGGGCCCGTGGTGCGCGACCTGCCCGACCTCTACGACGCCGTCGGGGCGGCGCTCGAGCTGGCGCCCGGCACGCGCAACCTCGAGGGGGCGTGCCTGGTCGGCGACCGCCTGCGGTGGTTCCAGCGCGGCGCCGCGGCGCTGGCCTCGGCGAGCGTCGACGTCGAGCTGGCCGCCCTGGTGGCGGCGGTGCGCGACGGCGGGCCGGTGCCGGTGGGGGCGGTCCGCCGCTACGACCTCGGCGCGGTCGACGGCGTCGGTGACGCCGAGCGCGACGCCGTCGCGCTGCCCGACGGCCGCGTGCTCGTCAGCGCCGCCGCCGAGGACACCGCCGACCCCGTCGACGACGGGCCGGTGGTCGCGAGCGCCCTCGTGCTCCTCGACGGGGACGTCGTCGTCGCCCGGGCCGCGCTGCCGGGTGCGCCGAAGGTCGAGGGCCTGGCCCTGCGGTCGTCGGACGCGTCCGGGGCCGCCGTCGTCGCGGTGGTGGACGACGACGACCCCGGCACCGCGTCGGCGCTGCTGGAGCTGCGGGTCGCCCTGCCCTAGTGGTGGGCGTGGTCCTCGTGCGACTCCTCCTCGGCCGTGCGGCCCGCGGTGGCCCAGCGCTCGGCGTGCCCGCGCACGACGACACCGTTGAGGGTCGAGAAGGGCAGCGTCTGGAAGTCGACGGCGTTGGTCATGAGCGTGCAGGGCCCGAGCTCGCCGCGGCTGACCGCGACGGCCGCCCCCGTGCCGCACTCCTGGTAGTGGTGGTGACCACCGAGGAGGTGGCCGACCTCGTGCGCGACGATCTTCGCGGTGAGGTCCTTGTAGAAGGTCACCGGGCCGATCGCGATGCCGCCGTCGCCGACCAGCACCCCGGTCTCGCTCACCGCGAAGGCGCGGGTGGGCAGCGCGATGCCGCCGATGCAGTCGGCCAGGCCCGCGACGGCGTTGCCGATGCC
>DATMKB010000198.1:0-6094 GCA_035553635.1 Mycobacteriales bacterium | reverse complement strand
GGGGCGTCGAGCGCCTCGAGCTCGGCCAGCTGCGCGTCGTCGAGCTCCCACTGGCCCTCCGACAGGATCCGGACGATCACCGGGCCTCCTCGGCCGCGCGGGCGGGGCCGTCCGGCCGGCGCAGCCGGGCCAGCTCGGCCTCGACGCCGGCGTCGCCCGCCCGCAGGGCGGCGAGCTCGGCCTCCGCCCGCTCCCCCGGCGTCGCCCACGGCAGCGCGGTGGCCCCGCCGGCGCTGAGCTGCTCGACGGCGTCGGCGCGCGCCTGCAGCGCCTCCGTGCGCTCGCGCGCCCGGGCCACGGCCAGCCCGACGTCGTCGCCCTCCTCGGCCACCCCGGCGAAGGCCTCCCCGATGCGCAGCGAGGCCTCGGCGGCCGACGCCGTCGCCTGCAGCGCCTCCTTCTGGCTGCGGAACGCCTCGACCTTGGCCTCGAGCCGGGCGACGGACTCCTGCAGGCGCGCCTCCTGCCCGCGCAGCCGGGCGAGGTCCGGCTCGAGCGCCGCGGCCTGCTGCAGCAGCGCGGCACGGCGCTCGAGCAGCCCGCGCGCCTCGTCCTCGCGCCCGGCGTCGACGGCGGCCTGCGCCTGCTCGTGCAGCCCCTGCGCGGACGCGTGCAGCCCGCGCACCTGCAGCTCCACCCGCCGGGCCGCGGTGACGACGTCGGCGGCGCCGCGGCGGGCGGTCTGCAGCGCCTGCGCCTGGGAGCGGTAGGCGTCCTCGAGGTCGGCGAGCGGGTCGGAGCCCCCGCCCGCGCGCCGGCCGGTCAGCAGCGCGGACAGCCGGCGGCCCAGGGACATGGTCGCGATCGTAGGTCCGGGCCGCCCCTCGCGTGCCACCATGAGGGGTGCCGCTCCGCTCCCTCGGGTCCTCGCGAGGCACAGCCGTCTGCGTGCTCCTCATCGCCGTCATCGCGCTGGGCGACATCTCGCACGGCTTGGAGAAGACCCAGTACGTCGGGCTGCTGGCGAGCGTGCCGTTCCTGGCCGCCACCTTCGCCCCGCCGCGCGGCGTCCTGCTGCTCGGGGCCCTGGCCTGGACGGCGGGCCTGGGCATGGGCCTCGTGCACGAGGACGGCCGCGGCACGCCGCAGGCGGTGCGGCTGGCGTGCATCGCGGTCGCCGTCGCCATGGCGTGCGTCGCCGCCCGGAGCCGCGGCGTGCGCGAGCGGCGCCTGGTCGCCGTCGAGAGCGCCGCCGACGCCGCGAGCCGGGCGATCCTGCGCCCGCTGCCCCCGGTGGTGGGCGGCGTGCCCCTGCAGGTCGACTACGTGTCCGCCTCCCAGCAGTCCCGCGTCGGCGGCGACCTGTACGAGGCGGTGGCTACGCCGTGGGGTCTGCGCCTGGTGGTCGGCGACGTCCGCGGCAAGGGGCTCGAGGCGGTGCGGCTGGCCGCCGTGGTGCTCGGGAGCTTCCGCGAGGCGGCGCACCGCGAGCCCGACCTCGCCTGCGTGGCCGCGGCCCTGCACGCGTCCGTCGCCCGCGACGCCGACGTGGAGGACTTCGTCACGGCGCTGCTCGTCGAGCTGCCGGTCACCGGCCCGGCGCGCATGCTCGCCTGCGGCCACCCCGGCCCCCTCCGGCTCCGCGGCGGGCGCGCCGAGGTGCTCGCGCTGCCCGCCGAGCAGCCCCTGGGCCTGGCCGCGCCCGGGCCGGCGGTCGAGGTCGACCTGCGGCCCGGCGACCGCGTGCTGCTCTACACCGACGGCGCCGTCGAGGCCCGGCGCGAGGGGCGGTTCTTCGACCTCGAGGCGGCCGCCGGCGCGAGCCTGGCGGCCGGTCCGCTCGCCGAGGGCCTCGCCGGGCTGACGGAGCGCCTGCAGGCGTTCACCGCCGGCAGCCCGGCCGACGACGTCGCGCTGCTCGCCTTCGAGGTGCCGGCGCGCACCGCCCGGGTGCCCGCCCCCCGCTAGACGATCTCGTCGAAGAGCGGGACCTGCGCCCGGCGGCGCGGCTCCGGCCGGCGCGGGACGACCGCGCCCGGCTCGGGGCGCCCGACCGGTCGCAGCACCTCCTGCAGCGCGTCCGGCGCCGGCGGCAGGTGGCCGAAGGCCCGGCGCGCCGCCTCGTCGACCGGGTCGACGCGCCGGGCCCGCGGGTCGAGCGCCAGCACGACCGCGTGCGCCCCGGCGCGGGCGGTGACCTCCCAGCGCAGCGGGTCGGTCTGCCGACTGTCCCACTCCACCTCGACGCCCGGTCCGGCCACGCGGGACAGGTGCTCGACGACGAGCTCCTCCACGCTGCGGCCGTCGACGTCGGCGGTGCGGGCGGCCTGCGCCTGGTGCGCACGCTCGGCGAGCACCGGCCCCTCGTAGCGGGCGACGTCGGCCACCGGCAGCCCGCAGGCGCGCGCGATCTCCTCCGCGCTCTCGCCGCCGCGGATGCGCGCCTGCACCTCGCGCGGCGTCGGGCCGCCGGTCAGCGGCAGCGGAGGCGCCGTGCGCTGGGCGCGCCGGACGTCGGACATGGGGATCTCGACCAGCTCGCCGCCCTCGGGGTCGTCGAGGCGGACGAGCAGGGTCAGGCCGTCGGGGGTCAGGCCCTCCACCGTCGCGGGGCGCACGGCGGCACGCTCGCACGGGCGGCGGCCCGCGCGGCGGAGGCGCGCGCTACGGGCGCGGCGCCGGCACCTCCCCCTCGGCCGGCACGGCGAGCAGCGCGGCGACGTCGTCCGGGCCGGCGCCGCGCCGGTAGACGGCTGAGGCGCCCGCGGCCTGCAGGCGCGAGGCCTCGCCCGGGCCCTCCGCGCAGGCGACGACGCGGGCGCCGGGCGCGAGGCGCTGCAGATCGGCGACCACGTCGAGCGGCGTCATCATGAGCACCGGCGTGTCGACGACGACCAGCCGGGGCTGGCCGAGCACCGCCCGGCCGACGGCGTCGGCGCCGTTGTCGGTGACCACCACCTCGCCGTCGGCGAGGGCCGACCGCGACACGGCGTCGGCGAGCCGCTGCCCGGCCCGCGGGTCGCGGTGCACGACGAGCACCGCCACCGGCGCGCCGCCGGCGTCGGCGGCGGCGCGGACCACGTCGGCCTGCCGCTGCAGCGCGGCCAGCCGGCGGTCGAGGTCGATGCGCAGCTCGCGCAGCTTCGTGGTGGCGCGCGTGGCGGACACCTGCTCGACGTCGTCGTTCCACAGCTGGACGGCGCGCGCCTGGGCGGGCGTGAGGGCCAGGTCGAGCGCGAGCTCGCCGGGGCCGGACAGGGACGTGCTGGACACGCGGCTCCTCGCGGGGCAGGGCAGGGGGCGTCCCCCGACGGTACGACGCCTGCCGCCTGCCCGCGAGTCAGGCGCCGGAGGCGCCGCCCGGCTGGAGGCTGCCGCCCTGCGGGTCGTCGGTCGGCCCGACGGCGGCCGCCTGCTCGAGGCTGGTGGCGTCCTCGGTGCCGGCCTCGGGCGACCGCTCGCCGAGGTCGGAGCGCATCTGCTCGCGCGCCTCCGTCGCGCCGTCGGCGCCGGCGGCCGGCACGCCGCCGGAGCCGGGGGCGGCGTCCAGGCGGTCGGCCGGGCCGCCGCGCACGCCGGTGGCGGCGTCGTCGGCGGAGGCGCGGGAGGCGCCGCCGCTGCTGGAGGTGCTGTCGGCAGGGGTGGGGGAGGTCATGCCGCTCCCCTACCCCGGCGGCGGCGGTCAGTTCACCTGGCGGTCGAGGCCGGTCCAGTACTGCTCGCGCAGCTTGAACTTCTGCACCTTGCCCGTGGCCGTGCGCGGGATGGACTCCCGCAGCTCCACCGAGGTCGGCGCCTTGTACCCGGCCAGCCGCGCCTTGCAGTGCGCGATGAGCTCGGCCTCGTCGGCCGACGCGCCCTCCGCGAGGACGACGAGCGCCTTGATCGTCTCGCCCCACCTCTCGCTCGGCACGCCGATGACGGCGACCTCCGCGACCGCGGGGTGGCTGAACAGGCAGTCCTCCACCTCGATCGACGAGACGTTCTCGCCGCCGGTGATGATCACGTCCTTCTTGCGGTCGCTGATCGTCAGGTAGCCCTCGTCGTCGAGGGTGCCGCCGTCGCCGGTGTGGAACCAGCCGCCCTCGAGCGCCTCGGCGGTGGCCTCCGGCTGCTCCCAGTAGCCCTCGAGCACCGTGTTGCCGCGCGCGAGCACCTCGCCCGACTCCGACACCGCGATGCGGGTGCCCAGGGCCGGCATGCCGGCCCGCATGAGCCGCTTCGCGCGCTCCTCGGGCTCCAGCGCGTCCTCCTCGGCGCGCCGCCGGTTGACGGTGAGCAGCGGGGCGGTCTCGGTGAGCCCGTAGATCTGCAGGAACTCCCAACCGAGCTCCTCCTCGACCCGCGCGATCGTGCGGCTCGGCGGCGGCGCCCCGGCGACGACGATGCGGGTGCGGTCGCGGCCGGGCACCGGCCCGTCCCAGGACTGCGCGGCCTCGAGCACCGACGCCACCACCGCCGGCGCCGCGCACATCAGCGTGACCCCGTGCCGCTCCACCCGCCGCAGGATCTCCGCGCCGTCGACCTTGCGCAGCACCACCTGCGGCACGCCCAGGCCGGTGAGCGCGAACGGCATCCCCCAGCCGTTGGCGTGGAACATCGGCAGCGTGTGGAGGTAGATGTCGCGGTCGGTGACGCCGGCGTGCAGCGCGAACGTCACCCCGTTGACCCAGACGTTGCGGTGGGTGATCTGCACACCCTTCGGGCGGGCCGTCGTGCCGCTCGTGTAGTTGATGGTCGCCGTGGCGTCCTCGTCGGGCGCCTCCCACGGGCGCGGCTCGACGCCGAGGCGCAGCAGCGCCTCGTCGGACTCCTTTCCGAGCAGCAGCCGGTGCTCGCAGGGGACGTCGGCGAGCGCGGCGTCGAGCTCCGGGTCGAGCAGCAGCACCCGGGCGCCGCTGTGCTCGACGATGTAGGCCACCTCGTCGCGCGAGAGCCGGAAGTTCACCGGCACGAGCACGCGTCCCCACGTCGTGGTCGCGAAGAACAGCTCGAGCAGCCGCGCGCTGTTGTGGCTCACCACCGCCACGCGGTCGCCGCGCTCGAGGCCCAGCTCGTCCAGGCCCGCGGCCAGCGCCGCCGCCCGCTCCGCCAGCTGCGCGTACGTGACGCTGCCGAGCCCCCCGTCCTGGGCGTCCCCCGGCTCGTCGACGACGCCGGTGCGGCGCGGGTAGACCGCCGCCGCCCGGTCGAGGAAGTCGGCGGTGGTGAACGGGACCTTCAACGGGGCCTCCTCGCGGCGGGGACGAGGGGGCGACCGTACGCCCGGTCAGCCCTGCTCGGGCACCGCGCCGCCGTCGCCGTCGGGGTGCTCGAACGACTCCTCGCCGACGGCGGCCGGGTCGGTGGTGGGGTCGCCGCTGCCCTCGCGGGCGTCGTGGGTCTGCTCCGGCTGCGTCACGCGGGCCTCCTGCGGGTCGGGGACTGCGGGCCTGCCCCGCCGGGCGGCCGCTCACGCTCCCCCGGCTACTGTCCGCCCCGTGCCCGTCCGCGCTGCCGTCCTGTCCGCACCCGGTGAGGCCCTGACCGTCACCGGCATCGACCTCCCGGAGCCCGGTCCCGGCCAGGTGCGCGTGCGCATCGCCGCCACCGGCGTCTGCCACAGCGACCTGTCGCTGGCCCGCGGCGCGCTCCGCCAGAGGATGCCGGTGGTGCTGGGCCACGAGTCGGCCGGCACCGTGGTGTCGGTGGGCGAGGGCGTGACCTCCACCGCGCCCGGCGACCGCGTGGTCCTGTGCTGGGCGCCGCCGGACGGCACCTGCTGGTTCTGCCAGCAGGGCGAGCCGTGGCTGTGCGAGCACTCCTCCGACGCCGCCTCGACGCCCTACGCGCAGCTCGACGGCGTCGACCTCTACCCGGGCTTGTCGACCGGCGGCTTCGCGGAGGAGACCGTCGTCTCCGAGCGCGCCGTGCTCCCCGTGCCCGACGCCGTCCCGCTGGAGCACGCGGCCCTCGTCGGGTGCGCCGTCATGACCGGCGTCGGAGCGGTGCTCAAGACGGCCCGCGTGCGCGCGGGCCAGTCGGTGCTCGTCGTGGGCCTCGGCGGGGTGGGCCTGTCGGTCGTGCAGGGCGCGCGGCTCGCCGGCGCCGGCCAGGTCGTCGTCACCGACCGGGCGCCGGAGAAGCTCGAGGTCGCCCGCTCGATGGGCGCCAC
>DATMKB010000197.1:0-7160 GCA_035553635.1 Mycobacteriales bacterium | reverse complement strand
GTCGACGACGCGGGCCGGGAAGTCGGGTCCGACCGGGGGGTCGGTGCGCAGCAGGGACCGGTAGGCGACCGGCCCCACGAGCAGGTCGTAGGCGTGGTCGAGGTCGAGGTCCGCGCGCAGGACCCCCTCCTCGACGCCGCGGCGCAGGACGGCGCGGAAGCGCGCGCGCCGCGGCTCGAGGACCTGCTCGCGGTAGCGCCGGATGAGCTCCGGGTTGTCCTCGGCCTGGCCGACCAGGCGCGGGAAGATGCGCCCCGCCAGGCTGTCGCGCCGGCGCTGCACCGCGGACACGAGCACCACCAGCGACTCGCGCACGTCCGCGCCGTCGGGCAGCTCGACGGTCTCGCTGAGCGTCGCGAGCGCGTCGACGACGAGCTGCTCCTTGGCGGGCCAGCGGCGGTAGAGCGTCGCCTTGCCGACGCCGGCGCGCGCGGCGACGGCCTCCATCGTCACGGCGGCGAGGCCGCCCTCGGCGAGCAGGTCCAGCGTGGCCTCGACGAGGGCGACGTCGAGGCTCGGGTCGCGGGGGCGGCCGAGGCGAGGACCGTCGTCGGCGCGCGCGGGCAGGCTCACGCCGCCGCCGCGACCGGCTCGGCGGCGGGCCGCCCGGGGCGCCCCGGCAGCCACCGCAGCACGACGAGCGCCCCGAGCAGCGCGACGGCGGAGGAGCACAGCGCGGTGGTGTGCATCGCCGTGACGAACGCGTCGACGGCCTGCCGCTGCAGCGGCTCGGCCAGCGGCGCGGGGAGCCGCTCGGCCAGCAGCAGCGTGCCGCCGATGGACTCGCCGGCCAGCTGCTGCGCGCGCTCCGGCAGACCGTCGAGCGACGGGGTGATCTGCCCGCGGTAGGAGGCCGACAGCACCGAGCCGAGCACCGCCACGCCCAGCGCGCCGCCCACCTGGCGCACCGTGGTGTTGACCGCGGACCCCGCACCGGCCCGCTCGCGCGGGACGGTCGACATGATCGACTCCGTCGCGGGCGCCATGACGTTGGCCATGCCGGCGCCCTGCAGGAAGAGCAGGACGGAGACGGCCCAGATCGACGTCGTCTCGTCGACGAACCGGTAGGAGCCGAACGACACGCCGACCAGCAGCAGCCCGACGGCGCACACCGCCTTGGCGCCGAAGCGCCGCGCGAGCACCGCGCTGCGGGGCGCGAGGACCATCATCGCGACGGCCACCGGGAGCAGCCGGACGCCGGCCTCGAGCGGCGTGTACCCGCGGGCGTACTGCAGGTAGAAGCTCAGGAAGAACACGGCGCCGAACAGCGCGAAGAACACGAGCGTCACCGCGGCGCAGGCGGCCGAGAACGCCGGGTTGCGGAACAGCGCGACGTCGAGCACCGGCTCGCGGGACCGGCGCTGCAGCAGGACGAACAGGCCCAGCACGGCGAGGCCGCCGAGCAGCGGCCCGAGCACCTCCGCGCTCACCCACCGCGTCGTCTCGCCGCCGCGGATGATCCCGTAGACGAGCAGCACGAGGCCGGTGATCGACAGCAGGACGCCGACCGGGTCGAGCCCGCGCGGCGACGGGTCCTTCGACTCCGGGACGACGAGCAGGACGAGCACGACGGCGGCGGCCACGACCGGCACGTTGACGAGGAACACCGACCCCCACCAGAAGTGCTCGAGCAGCAGCCCCCCGGTGATGGGGCCCAGCGCGATGGCCGAGCCGACGGCGCCGGCCCAGATGCCGATGGCCCGCGGCCTCTCCTCCGGCGAGAAGACGTTGGTGATGATCGACAGCGTCGAGGGCAGGACGGCCGCGGCACCGAGCCCCATGAGCGCGCGGAAGCCGATGAGCTGCGCCGACGACGCAGCGAAGGCGCACAGCGCCGAGGCGCTGGCGAACAGCGTGAGCCCCACGACGAGCACGAGCCGGCGGCCGTACCGGTCGCCGAGCACGCCGTAGGTGAACAGCAGGCCGGCGAAGACGAGGGTGTAGCTGTTCACCGCCCAGGCCAGCTCGCTCTGCGTGGTCTGCAGGTCCTGCTGGATCGTCTTGAGGGCCACGTTGAGGATCGTGTTGTCGAGCACGACCGCCAGCAGGCTCAGCACGAGCACGCCCAGCACCGCCCACCGGCGCTCGTGCGACGTCGCGGTCTCCACGGCACCCACCCCCTTCCGGCACGGTCGCGTTCCGGAAGGGGACGGTAGGGCCGGCACTTGCGGGACGCAACCGTTCCGAAACCGGCCCGGGCGTGACCCGCGCCACGCCCGCTCACGGAGCCTGAGACGCCGTCTCAGCTGCGCCGCCCGGGCAGGACCTCGGGGCCCCGGTGTGGAACGCCCCCGCAGCACGGGTGCAACGCCGCACCCGGCAGCGGGACGAGGGGGCAGCATGCAGCGACGGAGGACGGTCCGCCTGGCGGCGGTGGTGGTGGGGGCGGCGCTCGCCGTCACCGCCCTGCCGGCCGGTGCGGACCAGCAGCGGGCGGAGCCGATCGACACCTGGCCGGTCACGCACGGCATCGACTGCGTGGGCGACCGGTTCAACCCGGTGCGCGAGGACGGCACCCGCGACCCGGCGCTCGACCCGCAGCCGGGCACGCCGGAGTTCGCCGCGCGCGACAACGAGCGGCTGCAGTGCGCGCGCCAGCGCGACCACGACCGCCGCTGGCACCCGACCACGAGCACGACGTCGGCGCGCTACGGCGAGGACTGGTACCGCCAGCCCGTCCGCCACGACGGCGTGCGCTTCCGCTACGACTACTTCCCGACCGGCACCGGCGTCGGCGGCGTCCCGGCCATGGAGGTCTTCCGCCCCTGCGGCCCGCAGGACTGCCACGGCCGCCTGCCCGCGGGGCTCGAGCCGCACGAGGGCCCCTACCCGGTGGTGATCATCCACCACGGCTTCGTCGCGCAGATGACCCACCACCGCTACAACGCCCAGGCCTTCGCCGAGGCCGGCTACCTCGCCATCACGGTCAACGGCACGCACCCGGTCACGGGCCTGCCGAACGTGCAGCGCAACGTCAACGCCGGGCTGGTGCTCGACTGGCTGGCCTCCGACGCCTCCGGCGAGATCGGCCGCGACGCCGACCTGAGCCGCGTCGCGACCGTGGGCCACTCGCAGGGCTCGCAGGCGGCGCTGTCGTACCAGGGCGACCCGCGCGTCCACACGATCATCGCGTGGGACGGCGGCGACGGCATCGCCGACGTCAACACCTCGCAGCCGATCATGTACCAGCGCACCGACGGCGCGTTCTCGGCGCCGCAGAACACCGCGCGCACCGGCTTCCCGGAGACCCGCGACCGCGGCCTCGCGACGTACCAGACCCACAAGCAGCGCGGTCTCGACGTCTTCCACGTGACGTTCCGCGCGACGAGCCACATCGACTGGAACGGCTACGGCACCGGGTCGCTGGCCGGCAACCGGCTCGGCGAGCTCGTCATCAACTACTACTCGCTGGCCTGGCTGGACCGGCACCTCCAGGGCCGCCTCGTGCTCGACGAGCAGGGCAAGGTCGTTCCCAGCGGCGGGCGCACCGAGCGCGAGGAGCGCGAGCACCGCCAGGCCCGGGCGCAGGACGCCTTCGACCGGCTGACGGCGCTGCGCTTCGACGACTCGGCCGACCGGCACAACGTGTCGATGGGCTTCTACGACCCCGTGCAGCACGCCACCTCCGGCGACCCGCTGTACGGCGGCAACGTGCCCTACCGCATCGAGGGCAGGTACGTCACCGACCGGTTCTCGCACGACTACCGCTCGTTCTGCTCGGTGTCGGTGCCGGACTACGTGAAGGGGAGCGACGGCCGGCCGGGCTCCCGCACCGCGGCACGCGCCGACAGCGGCGCCGACGGCGACCTGCGGAACACGGGCTGCCCCGTCCTGTGAGGTGAGCCGCACGTCCGCCCTCGGAGCCCGCCTCCGGCGGCGGACGTGCCACGCTGGTCCCGACCCGGGGACGCGTCCGCGCCTCGAGGCGAGGGAGGACCCGTGACCGCACCACGCCCTGACCGGCCCGTGGACACCGACGCCCTGCCCGTGCTCTACGGCGGCGTCAGGGACCGGCGCGTCACCGTGCGCGACCTGCGCCTGGCCAAGGAGCGCGGCGAGCGCTGGGCGATGCTCACGTCCTACGACATGCTCACCGCCGCCCTGTTCGACGACGCCGGCATCCCCGTGCTCCTCGTCGGCGACTCCGCCGGCAACAACGTGCTCGGCCACAGCAGCACGGTGCCGGTCACGGTCGACGAGCTGATGCCCCTGACGCGCGCCGTGGCGCGCTCGACCCGGCGGGCCCTCGTGGTCGCAGACCTGCCGTTCGGCTCCTACCAGGCCTCACCGGAGCAGGCGCTCGCCACCGCTGTCCGCTTCCTGCAGGAGGCCGGGGCGCACGCCGTCAAGCTCGAGGGAGGCCTGCGCGTGGTGACGCAGGTCGAGCTGCTCGTCTCCTCCGGCGTCCCCGTCATGGGCCACGTCGGCCTGACGCCGCAGAGCGAGCTCGTCACCGGCCTGCGCGTGCAGGGCCGGGGCGAGGCTGGCGACCGGCTGCTCGCCGAGGCCCGCGCGCTGCAGGACGCCGGGGCCTTCGCCGTCGTCCTGGAGGCCGTGCCGGCCGAGCTCGCCGAGCGGGTCACCGCGACCCTGGACGTCCCGACCATCGGGATCGGCGCCGGCGCCGGCACCGACGCGCAGGTGCTCGTGTGGACCGACCTGGCCGGGCTCACCCCCGGTCCCGGACCGAAGTTCGTCAAGCGGTACGCCGACCTGCGCACCGTGCTCACCGACGCCGTCACCGCCTACGCCGACGACGTCCGGGAGGGCCGCTACCCCGGCCCGGAGCACTCCTACGCCTGAAGCTGCGCGGTGAGCACCTCGCGGGCCTCGGCGAGCGACGGCCCGTACCAGGTGAGGTGCCGCCCGGAGACGCACGCGGCCGGCACGTCCGGGAAGGCCTCCGGGCCGTCGTCCGGGGAGAAGGCGTACGGCTCGTCCGGCAGCACGACGAGCTCGTGCGGCGGAAGCTCGGCGAGCGGCACCCGCGGGTAGCGCTCCGCGGACCCGGCGAGGGCGTTGTCGACCCCCAGCCGGGCGAGGACGTCGCCGGCGAACGTGTCGCGGCCCAGGTGGATCCAGGGGCGCCGCCAGACCGGCACCACCGCGCGGCGCCGGGGGCCGCGGTGCGGCGCCACCCAGGCCCGCTCCGCCTCGTCGAGCCACGCCGGCCGGGCGAGCCCGCAGGCCGCGAGCGCCCGCTGCAGCGACGTCAGCGCCTCAGGCAGCGTCTGCGGTGCCGTCACCCAGACCGCGAGGCCGGCGGCCCGCAGCCGGTCGAGGTCCTCCTGCCGGTTCTCCTCGGCGTTCGCGAGCACGAGGTCGGGCGCGAGCCCGACGACGGCGTCGACGTCGGGGTTCTTCGTCCCGCGGACCCGGACGACGCCCAGATCGGCCGGGTGGGAGCACCAGTCGGTGGCGCCGACGAGCAGCTCGGGGCCGGTCGCCGCGACCGCCTCGGTGAGCGACGGGACGAGCGACACCACACGGCGCACGCGGGTCGGGACGGGCACGGACCGGGCGGTGTCGTCGAGCACCCGTGCAGTGTCGCGCGGCGCTGCGCGTGACTTCCGCCGGACGAAGCGGGACACTCCCGGCAGCAGGAGTCCGCCCGCACGGCGGCGAAGACTCCCGCGACGACACCCGGCGACACCACGACGACACCACGACGACGCGCAGAGGGGGGCCGGCATGACGCACGACGCGACGCCCGACGCCGCCCGCCTGCGCGGCTGGGCGCCCCGCCGCCCCTCCGAGGCTCCCGCTCCGCCGCCGGAGGACGCCGCCGCCCGCATCGGCGCGCTGCTCGACGAGCTCGCGCGCGCCCGCCTCGGGCTGTCGGCCGACCTCGGCGTGCTCGCCTCCGCCGTCGAGCTGGGCGCCTACGACGTCGCCGAGGAGGTCGTCGACGGCACGCGCGACGACCTCCGCGTGCTCGGCGCGCGGCTCGCCGCGTCCGTGCCCCCGGCACCGGCTCCCGCCGCGCCGCCGCCCGCCGTCTCCCTGGGGCGCTCGCGCCGTCGGGCCCTGCGCGCCGCGCTGCCCGCCGCGCCCGCGCTCGCGGCGGCCGCCGCCCTCATCGGCGTGCTCGCGGGCCTCACGCCCGCCCCGCGGCCGGCACCGGCCGGCCCGGTGCAGGTCGACGCCGCGGCCGCCAGCTACGCCGAGCTGTACCGCCTGCACGAGCGGGGCGGGGGCGAGGCGGCCCTGCGCGACGCCGCCCACGAGCTGCACGCCGAGGTGGCGCGCGTCATGGCGCTCGCGGCCTCCGACCCGGCGGCCGCCGAGGCCGCCCTGCGGGAGTTGCTGGGGGCCGTCGGCGCCGTGCCCGACGCCGGTGCGCGCGCGGACCTGCGCAGCGTGCTCGCCGAGTCGCAGCGCCTGCTGGCCGCGCTCGAGGCGGCCGTCGGCTCGACGACGGCGGCGGTCGAGGACGCGCGGCTGCCGAAGCCGCAGCCGGAGGTCCGTCCCCCGCTCGAGGAGGCCCTGCGCCCGGCAGCGCGGCCCGCGCCGACGCCCCCGGCCCCCGGTGCCCGGCAGCCCGGCGCCTCCTCCAGCACCCCGAGCGCGGCGCCGAGCACGACGCCGTCCACGGCCCCCGCGCCGTCGGCCGAGGCCCAGCCGACGCCGACCCGCAGCGCCGAGCCGCGGCCGACGTCGCCGCCGCTGTTCCCGACGCAGGGCTCGTCCGGCCTCCTGCCGAGGTCGCTGCCCGAGGCCTAGCCGACCCGGTCCGGCCGGCTGCCGCTCAGCGCGGGACGGCCGCCCACACCCGCTTGCCCGGGGGGTCCTCGCGCACGCCGTGCTGGGCCGCCAGCAGGTCGATGAGCAGCATCCCGCGGCCGCCCTCGGCCTCGACGTCGGCCACCCGGGGCTGCGGCGCCCGCGGGTCGCCGTCGTGCACCGACACGACGACGGTCGAGTCGTCCGCCGCCACCTCGACGCGCACCGGCGGCGCCCCGTGGCGCACGGCGTTGGTCACGAGCTCCGAGACGATGAGCAGCAGGTCGTCGCACAGCCGTCCGACGCCGACCTCCCGCGCCCAGCGGTCGACGGCGGCACGGGCCTGGCCGGGTCCGTGCGGCCCGTGCTCGACGACCACCTCGTGGCGCGCGGCCGCCCCGGGGCTCGCGCTCCCGCCCTGCTGCACGTCGTCTCCC
>DATMKB010000196.1:0-5535 GCA_035553635.1 Mycobacteriales bacterium | reverse complement strand
GCCCTGGAGTGCCCGTGCCGCCCTCGCCCGCCGACCGCGCCCGCGCCGCCGTCCGCGCCCGCCTCGTCGACGCCGCGCGCGACGGCACCGACGCGCTCGTCGAGCGGGTGGCGCAGCTCGAGCAGCGCCTGGCGGAGCTCGAGCAGCGGGAGGCGTCGCGGCACGAGGAGGTCCTCGCCGCGCTGGCCGGCTGGGAGCGCCGCACCCGCCGCGACGTCATGACGGCGCTCGAGCGGCAGGCCGCCGACAGCAGCGCGGCCTACCTTCGCGAGGCGGTCCCGCACATCGAGCGCTTCACCCACCCGCACGACACGCTGCGCCACGCCCTCGCGTCCGTGGCGGTCGACGGGATGGCGCTGGAGTTCGGCGTCGCCACCGGCACCACGCTGCGGATCATCGCCGAGGAGCACGCGCGGGGGTCCGTGCACGGCTTCGACGTCTTCACCGGGCTGCCCGAGGACTGGCGGCTCGGCTT
Organism: Mycobacteriales bacterium; assembly: GCA_035553635.1. Lineage (GTDB taxonomy): Bacteria > Actinomycetota > Actinomycetes > Mycobacteriales > SCTD01 > DATLGD01. The sequence goes on along the minus strand of DATMKB010000196.1, from coordinate 5,060 downwards.
CCCGGCCGGCGAGTTCGCCCAGGAGCGCCTGCCGGAGGTGGCCGGGGCCGAGCTCGTCGTCGGGCTCTTCGCCGACACGCTCCCGGCGTTCCTCGCCGAGCACCCCGGCCCGGTCGCCTTCGCGCACCTCGACGCCGACCTCTACTCCTCCACCGCCACGGTGCTGGAGCTCGTCGGCCCGCGGCTCGTGCCAGGCAGCGTCCTGCTCTTCGACGAGTACTGGAACTACCCGGGGTGGCAGGACCACGAGCACCGGGCCTGGCACGAGCACGTGGCCCGCACCGGCCTCGGCTGGCGCTGGCTCGGCATGACGATGGACGACGAGCAGGTGTCGGTGCTCGTCACCTCCGGCTGACCTACCGGCTGGCCGCCCGCTTGTAGAGCCGGGTCGCGAGCGGCACGAACACCACGAGCAGCAGGACGCACCACAGCAGCGTGTAGGCGACCGGGTTCTGCAGCGACCACACGTCGGCCGCCGGGACGCCGGCCGAGGTGTTGCCGAACAGCTCGCGCGCCGCCTGCGCGACGGCCGACACCGGGTTCCACTCGGCGAACACCCGCAGCACCGTCGGGAGGTTGCCCTCGGGCACGAAGGTGTTGGCGACGAAGGTGATCGGGAAGATCACGATGAAGCTCGCGTTGTTGACCACCTCCGGGCTCGGGACCAGCAGGCCGACGCACGCGAAGATCCACGAGATCGCGTAGGCGAAGAGCAGCAGGAGCACGATCGCGAGGGCCGCCTTGAGCAGCCCCTCCCGCACCCGCCACCCCACGACGAGGCCGGTGGCCGCCATGACGCCGATGGTGATGACGTTGTTGAGGACGTCGCTGCCCGTGCGCCCGAGCAGCACCGCCGAGCGGGACATCGGCAGCGACCGGAACCGGTCGATGATGCCCTTCTGCATGTCGTCGGCCAGGGCCGCGCCCGTGATGGTGGCGCCGAAGATCACCGTCTGCACGAAGATGCCCGGGACGAGGAACTCCCGGTAGTCGACGTCGCCCGGCACGTCGATGCTGCCGCCGAAGACGTAGGCGAACAGCAGGATGAACATGATCGGCGACAGCGTCGTGAAGACGATGAGGTCGGGGACCCGCTTGATCTTGATGAGGTTCCGCTTCGCGACGACGGCACCGTCGGCGAGCGTGTCGGTCAGGGCGCTCACGAGGCCACCCCCGCCGGCTCGGCGACCGCCGCGTCCTCGTCGTCGGCCGTGGTCCGCCCGGTGAGGCTGAGGAAGACGTCGTCCAGGGTGGGGCGGCGCAGGCCGACGTCGAGCACGCCGACCCCCGCCTCGTCGAGCCGCCGCAGCACCTCGACGAGGACGCTGCCGCCGCCGCTCACGGGGGCCGTGAGCCGCCGGGTGTGCTCCTCGACGGCCACCTCCCCCACCGCCAGCCTGCCGAGGACGCCTCGGGCGGGGGCCAGCTGCTCCGCCGTCTCGACGACCACCTCCACGCGCTCGCCGCCGACCTGGGCCTTGAGCGCGTCGGCCGTGCCCTGCGCGATCGCCCGGCCGTGGTCGATGACGAGGATCTCGTCGGCGAGCAGGTCGGCCTCCTCGAGGTACTGGGTGGTGAGCAGCAGGGTGGCGCCACCGGCGACGAGCTCCTTGATGACGTCCCACATCTCGGTGCGCGACCTCGGGTCGAGCCCCGTGGTGGGCTCGTCGAGGAAGAGCACCGGGGGCTGCGCCACCAGCGCGCCCGCCAGGTCGAGCCGGCGCCGCATGCCGCCCGAGTAGCCCTTCACCGGCCGGTCGGCCGCCTCGGTGAGGGAGAAGCGCTCGAGCAGCTCGCGGGCGCGCTCGCGGGAGCGCTGGCGCCCGAGCTTGTAGAGCCGGCCGATCATGTCGAGGTTCTCGAAGCCCGTGAGGTATTCGTCGACAGCCGCGTACTGGCCGGACAGGCCGATGCTCGCCCGCACGCCCGCGGGGTCGCGGCGCACGTCGACCCCGGCGACCGTGGCCTCGCCCTCGTCGGGCTCGAGCAGGGTGGTGAGGATGCGGACCGCGGTGGTCTTGCCCGCCCCGTTGGGGCCGAGCAGCCCCAGGACGGTGCCCTGGGGCACGTCGAGGTCGAGGCCGGCCAGCGCCGTCACCTCGCCGTAGCGCTTGACGAGCCCGCGGGCGCGGATCGTCGGTCCTGCTGTGGTGGTCATGCCTTCCCCCCGTGTCGACAGCCGAGACGCTAGGGGACGCCTCCGACAGGACGCGACCCGTCATCCCGACGTCCCTGGCCGGTCGGACTCATCGGTGCGACCATCCGCACGCACGGTGAGACCTAGGTCACAGGGAGGTGGGGCCGAGTGGCGCCTCCTCTGCGGCGCGGGCGGGCGCTGGTGCTCCAGCGCCTCACCGGCCTGGTCTTCCTCGCCGTCCTGGCCGGGCTCGTCGGGCTGTCGGTCGCGTCGTACCGCAAGGCCTTCACGCCCTGGACCGACGTCGTCCTGCGCACCGACCGGGTGGGCAACCAGCTCGACGCCGGCGCCGACGTCAAGGCCCGCGGCGTGCTCGTCGGCGAGGTGGCGTCGGTGCGCGCCACGGCGGAGGGCGCCGAGCTCAGGCTCCGCCTGCAGCCGGAGGCGGCCCGGCGCGTGCCGGCGAGCACCCGGGCGCAGGTGCTGCCCAAGACGCTGTTCGGCGAGAAGTTCGTGAGCCTCGTCTTCGACGGCGACGGCACCGCCGTCGACCAGCCGCTCACCGAGGGCGCCGTCATCGCCCAGGACCGCAGCACCACCGCGCGCGAGCTCTCCGCCGCCCTCGACGACCTCCTGCCCCTGCTCGAGACCCTGCGCCCGGACGACCTCAGCACCACCCTCGGCGCCATCAGCACCGCCCTGCGGGGGCGCGGCGACCGCCTGGGCGGCAGCCTCGTGCTCGCCCGCGACTCCCTCGCCGGGCTCAACCCCGAGCTCGACCGGCTGGCGGCGGGCAACCGCGGCCTGGCCGACCTCGCCGACACCCTCGACGCGGCGGCCCCGGACGTCCTGTCCCTGCTCGACGACGCCGCGGCGGGCGGCCGCAGCCTCGTGCGCGACGAGCCGGCCCTCGACGCCTTCCTGCGCACGACCGCCGGCGCCGCGCGCTCGACGGGGTCGTTCGTGCGCGAGAACGAGCAGCGCCTCGTCGCGCTGGCCCGCGAGAGCGTGCCGAACCTGCAGCTCTACGAGCGGTACAGCCCGCAGTACCCGTGCCTGCTCGACGGCATCGTCCGGTCGAGCGAGCAGGGGGAGGTCTTCGGGGGGCTGCAGCCGGGCCTGCACATCACGATCGAGGTCATCCGGTCCCTCGACGGCTACGTGCCGGGTGACGAGCCCGAGTACCTCGACGACGCCGGGCCGACGTGCTTCGGGCTCGAGGGCGAGCCCGTGCGCCCCTTCCCCACGTACCGCAACCCCGACGACGGCTTCCGCGACGGGCAGCAGGTCGACCCCTCGACCGGACGGGGCGACGGGGGGCCGCCGGCCGGGCCCGGGCCGGGCCGCACGTACCCGGACCAGCGCCGGTCGGCGGCGCCCGGGTCGTCGGCCGCGCACAACCGGGCCGTCGTCGGGGCGGCGGTGGCGCCGGTGCTCGGCGTGACCCCCGCCGAGGTGCCCGACGTCGCCGTGCTGCTGCTCGCGCCGGTCACGCGCGGCGCGGTGGCGCCCGCCTGACCGCGGGCACACTGGCGCCGTGCGCAGCGACGAGGCACGTGACCTGGGGCGCCTGGGCGCCGTCGTGCTCGCCGGCGCGGCGCGCCGCGTGCAGGAGGTGCAGGAGGCGGTCGCCGGGCGGGCCTTCCGCGCCGTCGGGCCTGCAGCCACGCCGGTGCGCGCGGTGCACGACGCCGTCAGCACCGGCGTGCACGCCGCGGTGCGGACGGGGCTGGCCGGCGGCGCCCGGGCGGCGGGCCTGGCCGGCGCGCTCGTCGCCGACGGGACGCCGGTCGAGCAGCGGCGCAGCGCCCGCACGGCGCTCGCCGTCGCGAACGGCACCCACGGCGACCTGCTGCGCGACGTCGCCCCGGCCCTCGCGCTGCGCGCCACCGTGCGGGCCGACGGGCGGGACGTGCCGCTCGAGCCGGCCGCGCTGCGCAACGCGTACCCGCACGCCCGCTCGACCGTCGTCGTGCTGCTCCACGGGCTCACCGAGGACGAGCGCGCGTGGTGCTTCCGGTCGCTGCGCCACCACGGCCGGCCCGGTGTCAGCTTCGCGACGCTGCTCGAGCACGACCTGCCCTGCACCGCGGTGCTCGTCCGCTACCCCACCGGCCTGCACGTCTCGGAGAACGGCCGGGCCGTGGCGGCGCTGCTCGACGGGCTCGTCGCCGCGTGGCCGGTGCCGGTGCGCGACCTCGTGCTCGTCGGGCACTCGATGGGCGGCCTGGTGGCCCGCAGCGCGCTGCACGCCGCCGGCGGCGGCACGGACGACGCCGCGGCGTGGACGCGCCTGGTGCGCGACACCGTCACGCTCGGGACGCCGCACCTCGGCGCGCCGCTCGAGCGCGCGGCGCACCGGGCCGGGCACCTGCTGCGCCGGCTGCCGGAGACGCGGCCGGTCGCGACGCTGCTGTCCACCCGCAGCGCGGGGGTGAAGGACCTGCGGCACGGCACGCTCGTCGAGGACGACTGGTCGGGGCACGACCCCGACGCGCCGGAGCGCGGTCCGCACACCCTCGTGCCGCTGCACGACGGCGCGCGCCACTTCGCCGTGCTGACGACGATCGCCCGCGACCCGTCGTCGCGCCTGGGCCGGCTGCTCGGCGACGGGCTCGTGACGCCCGACAGCGCCGTCGGCGAGGGTGCGCTGGCGTTCCCCGCCGACCACGTGCACCGGCTCGGCGGCCTGCACCACTTCGACTTGCTCAGCGAGCCCCGCGTGTACGGCCAGCTGCTCGCCTGGCTGCGCGACCGGCCGGCGCCGGCCGACGACCCGGCGGCGTCCTAGAGCACCGCGCGCAGCGCCGCCACGAGGCGGTCGGTGGCGTCGTCGGAGCGCACCGCGGTGCGCCAGTGCTCGGGCGTGAGGCCCGGGAACGTGTCGCCGCGCCGCACGGCCACCCCCTGCTCGCGCAGCCGC
>DATMKB010000195.1:0-3802 GCA_035553635.1 Mycobacteriales bacterium | reverse complement strand
CGCCCGCGCAGGAGGCGCCGCCGGCCGACCCCGAGGTGCCCCCGGCGGCGCCGGCGCCCTCGACCGGCCCCGCGGCCGAGACGAGCTGGGCGTCCCGCCCGGCGGCGCCCCCCGCCGGCGACGCCCCGGCTCCGGACGCCGACGACCGGCGGCTGTTCCGCCGGCGCCGTCAGCCCTAGCCCAGCCCTGGCCGCGTCCGGTCCGTCCCGGTCCGTCCGGGTCGTCGGGACGGACCGTGCCGGCACCGGGACGGTCGGTCACGAGATCGGTGGGGCGAATACCACCCGGGGCCTTGACTCGGCCGGACGACACGCGTGTAATTCCCTGCGTGTCGTTCCCCCTGTGCGCCCGGTGGCTCCCCGGTCGGTGCAGCGGCACGCCCACACCGGCAGGGGCCTGCGAGGAGACGCAGTGAGCCAGTTCTCGAGCGAGCCGCTGTACCTGGTCCCCGGCGGGGCCGACGACGAGGGGGAGCTGGGCTGGCAGGAGCAGGCCCTGTGCGCCCAGACCGACCCGGAGGCCTTCTTCCCGGAGAAGGGCGGGTCCACCCGCGAGGCCAAGCGCATCTGCGTCGGCTGCGAGGTCAAGGCCGAGTGCCTGGAGTACGCCCTGGCCTCCGACGAGCGCTTCGGCATCTGGGGCGGGCTGTCCGAGCGCGAGCGCCGGCGCCTCAAGCGCTCCGCCGTCTGACCCCTCCGGGCGCCGGCGGCTAGCCTCGGCCACCGATGCCCGCGCCGGTGCCTGCTGCCGCGCCGTCGTGGGCGACGAGGACCGCCAGGACCCCGGCGCCCGACGGCGCCGCCTGGCTGCCCGAGGCGCTCGCGGCGCTCGCGGCGCAGACCGCCCGCCCGGGCCGCGTCGTCGCGGTCGACACCGGCAGCACCGACGGCAGCGCGGACCTGCTGCGCGCCGCCCTCGGCGACGACGCCGTCCTGCTCCTGCCGCGCGAGACCTCCTGGCCCGACGCCGTCGCCGCGGCACTCCGGCACGCCGGCGACGCGCTGCCCTGGCTGTGGCTCCTGCACGACGACGCCGCCCCCGACCCCGACTGCCTCGCCCGGCTGCTCGAGGAGGCCGGCCGCCAGCCGTCGGCCGCGCTCCTCGGCCCCAAGGCGGTCGACTGGGCCGACCCGCGGGTGCTCGTCGAGGTCGGCGTCACCACCGACCGGGCCGGCACCCGCACCACCGGGCTCGAGCGCCGCGAGCAGGACCAGGGCCAGCACGACGCCGTCCGCGACGTGCTCGCCGTCGGCACCGCCGGGCTGCTGGCCCGCCGCGAGCGCTGGGACGCCGTCGGCGGGCTCGACCCGCTGCTGCCGCTGTTCCGCGACGAGCTCGACCTCGGCTGGCGCGCCACGGCCGCCGGGTCGCGGGTGCTCGTCGTGCCGGCCGCCCGCGTGCGGCACGTCCGCGCGGCCACCACCGGCCGCCGCACCCCCGGTGCGGTGCACGCCCCGGCCGTGCGGGTCGACCGCCGGCACGCCCTGCTCGTCCTGCTGGCCCACGCCTCGACCCGGCGGCTGGTCGGCGCGGTGCCGGTCCTCGTGCTCGCGCAGCTCCTGCGCGCCCTCGGCCAGCTGCTGCTGCGCCGGCCCGGCGCCGCCGCCGACGAGCTGGCGGCGTTGGCCTGGGTGCTCGCCCGCCCCGATCGGCTGCGCGCGGCCCGGCGCCGTCGCGCGGCGCTGCGCGCCCTGCCGGCCGGCGCCGTGCGGCCGCTGCTCGCCTCCCGCACCGCCCGGCTGCGCGCCCGCGCCGACGCCGTCTCCGGCGCGGTCGCCCGCGCGCTCGCCCCCGAGCCGGCCGGCCCGCCGCCCGTCGACCGGGCCGGCCTCGAGGAGGACGACGACGAGCTGCCGCCCGGCGGGCCCGGCGTCGTGCGCAGCCTGCTGTCGCGCCCGCCGGTGCTCCTCGTCCTCGGGCTGGCGCTCGTGGCGCTCGTGGCCGAGCGCGCCGTCGTCGCGCCGGGCGGCGGCCTGCTGTCCGGGGGCCGCCTGCTGCCCCCGCCCGACGGCGCGAGCGACCTGTGGCGCACGTGGACGTCGTCGTGGGCGGCGGTCGGGGTGGGCACGCCCGCGCCGGCGCCGCCGCGCACCGCGGTGCTCGGCCTGCTCTCCACCGTCCTGCTCGGCAAGCCCTGGCTGGCGGTCGACCTGCTGCTGCTCGCCAGCGTCCCGCTCGCGGGCCTGACGGCCTACCTCGCGGCCCGGCGCGTCGTGACGAGCCCGGCGCTGCGGCTCTGGGCCGCCGCCGTCTGGGCGCTGCTGCCCGCCGCCACCGGCGCCGTGGCCGCCGGGCGCATCGACGCCGCCGTGGTGCAGGTGGTGCTCCCGCTGCTCGGCGTGGCCGTCGCTGGCGTGCTGCGCGACGACCCGCAGGGGCAGTGGCACCGCGCCTGGGGCACCGGGCTGCTGCTCGCCCTGTCGTCCGCCGTCGCCCCGACGCTGTGGCTCGTCGCCGCGCCGCTGCTCCTCGTCGCCGGCCTGGCCGGCCTCGCCGGGGCGCCGGCCGCCCAGCGCGCCCGCGCCCGTCGCCGCGCCGTCGCGGCCGCCGTCGTGTCGGCCGTGCCGGTGGTGCTGCTGCTGCCCTGGCCGCTCGAGGTGCTGCGCACCCCCGGGCTGCTCGTGCACGGCCCCGGGCGGCTCGCCCAGGACCCGGCGCTGGCCGACCCCGCGCTGCCGGCGTGGGCCCTGCCGCTGCTGTCGCCCGGCGGGGCGGGCGTGCCGCCGGTGTGGGTCACCGCCGGCCTGCTGGCGGCCGCCTTCGCCGGGCTGCTCCGCAGCGGCGACCGGCGGGCCGCCGCGACCGGCTGGGCCCTGGCGCTGGGCGGCCTGCTCGTCGCCCTCGTCCTCGCCCGCGTCGCCGTGCCGGCGCCCGCGGGCGGCCCGGCGCTGCCCGTGTGGCCGGGCCTGCCGCTGCAGGTCGCCGGCGCGGGGCTGCTGCTGGCCGCCGTGACGGCGGGCGAGGGCGCCCGCGGCCGGCTGGCGCGGCGCGACTTCGGCTGGCGGCAGGTGCTGGCCGGACTCACCGCGGTGGGGGCGGCAGTGGTGCCCGTGGCCGCTGCGACGGCCTGGGTCGTCCGCGGCGCCGACGACCCGCTGCGCCGCGGGCCGGTCGAGGTGCTTCCCGCCTTCGTCGCGGCCGAGCTGCGCGAGCAGCCGGGGCTGCGCGCGCTCGTCCTCGGCGCCCGCGCGTCCGACCGGGCGGACGTCGCCTACGAGCTCGTCCGCGGGAGCGGCGTGCGGCTCGGCACGGCCGACGTCCCGCTCGCCGAGGGCCAGGCCGACGCCGTCGACGACGTCGTCGCCGACCTCGTCACCGCGCGCGGGAGCGACGCCGCCGCGGCGCTGTCGACCCGGGCCGTGCGCTGGGTGGCGCTGGCCGGCCGCGACGAGGGCACGGGCGCGCTCGCCGCCGACCTGGACGCGCAGCCCGGGCTCGTGCGCGCCGGCGAGCGGCTCTGGCGCGTGCAGCAGCCCGCCGCCCACCTGCAGGTGCTGCCGCCCGAGCTGGCGGAGCAGGCCGGCACCTCGCGCGCCCCGACCGCCGGCGCCGGCGAGGCGCTGCCCTCGACGGCCCTGGGCGCCCGGACGGCGCTGCCGCCCGGCGACGACGGCCGCCTGCTCGTGCTCGCCGAGGCCCGGGACGACGGCTGGGAGGCCGAGCTCGACGGCGAGCCGCTCGAGCCCCGCACCGCGTGGGGGTGGGCGCAGGCCTTCGCCCTGCCCGCCGACGGCGGCGAGCTCGTCGTCCGGCACGACGGCGGGCGCACCGCCGTCGTCGTGCTGCAGGCCCTCGCGGTCGG
>DATMKB010000194.1:0-7298 GCA_035553635.1 Mycobacteriales bacterium | reverse complement strand
CCCTCGTGCCCGACGTCCCGCCGCCCGTGACCGTGACGGCCGACCAGGCCGGCACGACCGCCGGCGAGGTGCTCAAGGCCGCCGGCGCCACGGACGCCGCCGTGGCCCGCGTCGGGGGAGAGCTGCGCGACCTCGCGCACGTCGTCGCCGAGGGCGACGTCGTCGAGGCGGTGCCGTACGGCTCCGAGGACGGCCGCGCGGTGCTGCGGCACTCCTGCGCGCACGTGCTGGCGCAGGCGGTGCAGGAGCTGTTCCCCGGCACGCTCCTCGGCATCGGCCCGCCGGTGAAGGACGGCTTCTACTACGACTTCCTGCCCGAGCGCCCCTTCACGCCCGACGACCTCGCGGCCGTCGAGAAGAAGATGTCGGACATCGTGCGGCAGCGGCAGCGCTTCTCCCGCCGCGTCGTCAGTGACGAGCAGGCCCGCGAGGAGCTCGCGCACGAGCGCTTCAAGCTCGAGCTGATCGGCCTGAAGGGCGGGGCGTCCGACGACGACGGCTCCTCCGTCGAGGTCGGCGGCGGCGAGCTGACGATCTACGACAACCTGCGCGGCGACGAGGTCGCGTGGAAGGACCTCTGCCGCGGGCCGCACCTGCCGACGACCCGCGACATCCCGGCCTTCAGGCTCATGCGGACGGCTGCCGCCTACTGGCGCGGCAGCGAGAAGAACCCGATGCTCCAGCGCATCTACGGCACGGCGTGGGAGAGCAAGGACGCCCTCAAGGCGCACCTGACGATGCTCGAGGAGGCCGAGAAGCGCGACCACCGGCGCCTGGGCGCCGAGCTCGACCTGTTCTCCTTCCCCGACGAGATCGGCTCGGGCCTCGCGGTCTTCCACCCCAAGGGCGGCGTCGTCCGCATGGAGATGGAGGAGTACTCGCGCAAGCGGCACGCCGCCGAGGGCTACTCGTTCGTCAGCACCCCGCACGCCAGCAAGGGGTCGCTGTTCGAGATCTCCGGCCACCTGCAGTGGTACGCGGACGGCATGTACCCGCCGATGACCCTCGACGAGGGCCAGGCGTACTACCTCAAGCCGATGAACTGCCCGATGCACAACCTCGTCTTCCGGTCGCGCGGGCGCTCCTACCGCGAGCTGCCGCTGCGGCTGTTCGAGTTCGGCACGGTGTACCGCTACGAGAAGTCGGGCGTGGTGCACGGCCTGACCCGCGCCCGCGGCTTCACCCAGGACGACGCGCACATCTACTGCACCAAGGAGCAGATGGCCGGCGAGCTCAGCTCGCTGCTCGACTTCGTGCTGTCGCTGCTGCGCGACTACGGCCTGGAGGACTTCTACCTCGAGCTGTCCACCCGCGACGACAGCGAGAAGTTCGTCGGCGACCCCGCCGAGTGGGAGGAGGCCACCGCCGCGCTGCGCGAGGCGGCGGAGGCGTCCGGCCTCGAGCTCGTGCCCGACCCGGGCGGCGCGGCCTTCTACGGCCCGAAGATCTCCGTGCAGGCGCGCGACGCGATCGGCCGCACCTGGCAGATGTCGACCATCCAGGTCGACTTCCAGCTGCCGCGGCTGTTCGAGCTCGAGTACCAGGCGGCCGACGGCACCCGCCAGCGCCCGGTCATGATCCACCGGGCCCTGTTCGGGTCGGTCGAGCGCTTCTTCGCCGTGCTGCTCGAGCACTACGCCGGCGCCTTCCCGGCCTGGCTCGCGCCGGTGCAGGTGGTCGGCATCCCGGTGCACAGCGACTACGACGCCTACCTGCAGGACGTCGCCGCGCAGCTGCGCGCCGCCGGCGTGCGGGTGGAGGTCGACGTGTCCGACGACCGGATGCAGAAGAAGATCCGCAACGCCCAGAAGCAGAAGGTGCCGTTCATGCTCATCGCGGGGGAGGACGACGTCGCCAAGGGGGCGGTGTCGTTCCGGTACCGCGACGGCACGCAGGACAACGGCGTCCCCGTCGACGACGCCGTGGCCCGGCTCGTCGAGGCGGTGCGGCCCGGGGCGGCGTCGTGACGATCGGGGACCTCCCGGAGCCGGTCACCGAGGAGCAGCGCGGGGTCGGGGCGCCGGACGCCTTCGCGCGGCTCTACACGCCGCACCGGCTCGCCTACATCCGGGGCGAGGGCAAGCCGGAGGGCGACCGCTGCCCGTTCTGCGTCATCCCGCAGGGCGACGACGCCGACGGCCTGGTGGTGGCGCGCGGCGAGCGCGTGTTCGCGGTGCTCAACCTCTACCCGTACAACCCCGGCCACCTGATGCTCGTGCCCTACCGGCACGTCTCCGGCTACGACGAGCTGACCACCGAGGAGGCCGTCGAGGTCGCCGCGATGACGCAGCACGCCATCCGCGCCGTCAAGCGGGCCAGCGGCGCGCAGGCCTTCAACGTCGGCATGAACCTCGGCGCCGTCGCGGGCGCCGGCATCGCCGCGCACCTGCACCAGCACGTCGTGCCGCGCTGGGCCGGTGACACCAACTTCATGCCGGTCGTCGGGCAGACCCGCGTGCTGCCGCAGCTGCTGCCCGACACCCGGGCGCTGCTCGCCCAGGCCTGGGGCGAGGTCTAGCCGAGCCGGTAGCCCGCCGGCGACCGGCGGAAGCGCCCGGTGCCGTGCGTGACGCCGCGCAGCGCCGTGGCGTAGGTGAGCAGCTCGGCCTCGGGCACCTCGGCCCGCACCACCACCCGGTCGCCCTCCGGGTCGGGCTCGCTGCCGCTCACGTACGCGCGCCGGCCCGCGAGGTCGCTCATGACCGGCCCGACGAAGGGCGCGGGCACCTCCACCTCGAGCGCCGCCCACGGCTCCAGGACCCGGGTGCCCGCGGCCGCCGCGGCCTCGCGCAGGGCCAGGGCGCCGGCTGCCGAGAAGGCCGCGTCGGAGGAGTCGACAGCGTGCGCCTTGCCGTCCACCAGCACCACGCGGACGTCGACGAGCGGCCGGCCGTCGGCGCCGGTGCCGCGCTCCGCCTGCGCCCGCACGCCCTTCTCGACGCTGCCGTGGAACTGCGAGGGCACGGCTCCGCCGACGACGCGCTGCTCGAACACCACGCCCGAGCCCGGTGGCAGCGGCTCGACCTCCACGACGACCACGGCGTACTGCCCGTGCCCGCCGCTCTGCTTGACGTGCCGGCCGGTGGCGCGGGCCGGCCCGGCCAGGGTCTCGCGCAGCGCGACGGCGACCGGCGGCGTCTCGAGCTCGACGCCGCGCGAGCGCAGCCGCTCGAGCACCAGCTCGGCGTGCGTGTCGCCGACGCACCACAGCAGCAGCTGGCCGGTGTCGGCGCGCCGCTCGACGCGCAGCGCCGGGTCCTCGGCGGCGAGGCGCTGCAGCGCCGCCGACAGGCGGTCCTCGTCGGAGCGGGTGGCGGCGGCGACGGCGACGGGGTGCTGCGGCTCGGGCAGGTCCCACGGCGCGACGAGCAGCGGGTCGGCGGGGGAGGAGAGCGTGTCGCCGGTCTCGGCCGACGCCAGCCGCGCGACGGCGCACACGGTGCCGGCGGGGGCCTCGTCGAGCGGGCGCAGCGCCGAGCCGAACGGCGAGGACACCGCGCCGACGCGCTCGTCCTCGTCGTGGTCGGGGTGCCCGCGGTCCTCGCCGCCGTGCCCGCTGACGTGGACGGCGGTGTCGGGGCGCAGGGTGCCGCTGAAGACCCGCACCAGCGAGACCCGGCCCAGGTAGGGGTCGGTGGCGGTGCGCACGACCTCGGCGGCCAGCGGGCCCTCCGGGTCGCACTCCAGCGGCGCGGCCGGGGAGCCGTCGGGCCGGGTGACCGGCGGGCAGCCGTGCTCGAGCGGCGACGGGAAGCCCGCGACGAGCAGGTCGAGCAGGTCGTCGGTGCCGGCGCCGGTCAGGGGCGAGACCGCGAGCACCGGGTGGAAGTGCCCGCGCGCCAGGGCCCGCTCGACGTCCTGCACGACGACGTCGAGGTCGAGCTCCTCGCCGGCGAGGTACCGGTCGAGCAGCGTCTCGTCCTCGCTCTCGCTGATGACGGCCTCGAGCAGGTCGGCGCGCAGGTCGGCGACCAGCCGCAGGTGCTCGTCGTCGGGCGTGCGGCGCTCGGGCGCGCCGCTGCTCCAGTCGGTGAGCCGCAGCCGCACGAGGTCGAGGACGCCCACCACCTCGCTGCCGTCGTCGCCGTGCAGCGGCAGCAGCAGGGGGTGGACGCCGTCGCCGAGCAGGCGCTGGCACAGCGCCACGGTCTCGTCGAAGTCGGCGCGCGGGCGGTCGAGCTGCGAGACCACCACGGCCCGCGGCATGCCGACCGCCGCGCACTCCTCCCACAGCTGGGTGGTGCGGGCGTCGAGCCCACCGGCCCCGCCGACGACGAACAGGGCGGCGTCGGCGGCGCGCAGGCCGGCGCGCAGATCGCCGACGAGGTCGGGCAGGCCGGGGGTGTCGAGCAGCGTGACGGTGGTGCCGGCGTGGTCGACCGACGCGGCGCCCACCGTCACGGAGTGCCGGCGCCGCACCGCCACCTCGTCGGTGTCGAGGACGGTGGTGCCCTCGTCGACCGAGCCGGGCCGGGGGAGCGCGCCGGCCCGCGCGAGCAGGGCCTCGACGAGCGTCGTCTTCCCGCTGCCCGCCGGCCCGACGACGGCGACGTTGCGCACCTGCGCCGGCGGGCGGACCGGTGGCGCGGGCGGCGCTGCGCGCCGTGCGTCGCCGCTGCTGCCGTGCCTGCCGGCCATGCCGCCTCCCGCGTGCCGTCCCGTGCGCCCTCCAGGGGCCAGGGCGATCACCCACTATCGTCCCTCCCCGCGGGCTCCGGGGCGGGAGCGCACCGAAGGCGCGGGAGGACGGACCGATGCTCAACCTGCGGGTCCGCCCTGCGGTGAACCGGGTCGTCGACCCGGTGGCGGGCGGGCTGCTGCGCGCGGGCGTCTCCCCGGACGCCGTCACGGTGGCGGGCACCGTCGCCGCCGTCACGGCCGCGCTCGTCCTGCTGCCCCGCGGCGCCTTCGTCCTGGGTCCGGCGCTCATCACGCTGGCCGTGCTCACCGACCTGCTCGACGGCGCCATGGCGCGCCGCCGGCCGCGCCCGAGCCTGTTCGGCGCCTGGCTCGACTCCACCTGCGACCGCGTCGCCGACGCCGCCATCTTCAGCGGGCTGGCCCTGTGGTTCGCCGGCGACGGTGACGACCGCCTGCTCCTGTCGCTGGTGCTGTTCTGCCTCGTCAGCGGCGCGGTGGTCAGCTACGCCAAGGCCCGCGCGGAGGGCCTGGGGTTGCGCTGCGACGTCGGGCTCGCCGAGCGCGCGGAGCGGCTCATCCTCGTGCTCGGCGGCGTCGCGCTCGCCGGCCTCGGGCTCGACGCCGCGCTGGCCGTGGCGCTCTGGCTGCTCGCGGCGGCGTCGGCCGTCACGGTGGTGCAGCGGCTGCTCGAGGTCCGCCGCCAGGCCACCGCCCGGGACGCGGGGCCGGCGTCCTGAGCGCGCGGGCGGTGCGCGCGGTGGCCGACCTGGTCACCGGACGGGTCACCGACGGCGCCTACGCGGCCGGCTGGTCGCTGGTGCGGGCGCTGCCCGAGCCGGTGGCCGCGGCCCTGTTCACCGCCGGCGCCGACCTCGCCGTCCGCCGCGGCGGCCCCGCGGTCGACCGGCTGCGCCGGAACCTCGCGCGCGCCGCGCCCGACGCCGACCCCGACGCGCTCGTCCGCGAGGGGATGCGGTCGTACGCCCGCTACTGGCGCGAGGTCTTCCGCCTGCCGGTCACCAGCCAGGAGCGCATCGACGCCGGCATGGAGCTCGTCGACCCGCAGGGCCTGCTCCTCGACCTCGCCGCCTCCGGCCGCGGCCTGGTGGCCGCGCTGCCGCACTCCGGCAACTGGGACCACGCCGGGGCGTGGCTCGTCGGCCAGGGGGTGCGCTTCACCACCGTGGCCGAGCGGCTGAGGCCGGAGTCGCTGTACGACCGCTTCGTCGCCTTCCGCGAGGGCCTCGGCATGGAGGTGCTGCCGCTCACCGGCGGCGCGCCGCCCTTCGACGTGCTGGCCGACCGGCTGCGCGCGGGCGGCACCCTGTGCCTGCTCGCCGACCGCGACCTGTCCGCGCGGGGCGTGCCGGTCGACCTGCTCGGCGCCCGCACCCGCATGCCCGCGGGCCCGGCCGCGCTCGCGCTGCGCACCGGCGCCGCGCTGCTGCCGGTGACCCTGTCGTTCCGCCCCGACGGCTGGCGCGCGGAGGTGCACGACGAGGTGCCGCCGACCGACGTCCCGACGATGACGCAGGCCCTCGCCGACGCCTTCGGCCGCGGCATCGCCGCCCACCCCGCCGACTGGCACATGCTGCAGCGCCTCTGGCTCGACGACCTCGCGCCCGACGACCCGCGGCGGACGGCGTGAGGGTCGGCCTGGTGTGCCCGTACACCTGGGACGTGCCCGGCGGCGTCAAGGCGCACGTGCACGACCTCGCGGTGTCGCTGCGCGGGCTCGGCCACGAGGTCGAGGTGCTCGCGCCGGTCGACGACCCCGACCACCCCGACGTGCCGCCGTGGGTCACCTCGGCCGGTCGCGCGGTGCCGGTGCCGTACAACGGCTCCGTCGCCCGCCTGGTGTTTGGCCCGCTGTCCATGGCGCGCACCCGGCGCTGGGTGCGCGAGGGCGCCTTCGACGTCCTGCACGTGCACGAGCCGTTCGTCCCGAGCGTCTCGCTGCTCGCCTGCTTCGCCGCCGACGGCCCGATCGTCGCGACCTTCCACACGTCCACCACCCGCTCGCGCGCCCTGCAGCTGTTCGGCGGCGCGGTGCAGCCGGCGCTGGAGAAGATCAGCGGGCGGATCGCGGTGTCGCCGGCGGCCCGGCGGGTGGTGGTCGAGCACGTCGGCGCCGACGCCGTCCTCGTGCCCAACGGGGTCGACGTCGCCCACTTCGCGGGCGCGCGGCCGCTGCCGGGCCGCGACCTCGACCGCCCCACCGTGGTGTTCCTCGGCCGCATCGACGAGCCCCGCAAGGGCCTGGCCGTGCTGCTCGAGGCGCTTCCGGAGCTCGTCCGGCTCGTGCCCGGCGTCCGGCTGCTCGTGGCAGGCCCCGGGGACGCCGACGACGTCCGCGCGGCCGTGCCGCGCTCGCTGCGCGACCGCGTCGAGCTCCTGGGGCTCGTGAGCGAGCAGGACAAGCCCGCCGTCTACGCCAGCGGGCACGTGTACTGCGCGCCGAACACCCACGGGGAGTCGTTCGGCATCGTGCTCGTGGAGGCCATGGCGGCGGGCACGCCGGTGCTCGCCAGCGCCCTGCCGGCGTTCCGGCGGGTGCTCGACGACGGCCGGCTCGGGCGCCTCGTGCCGGTCAGCGACCCGTGGGGCCTGGCCGCCGGGCTCGCCGACCTGCTCGGCGACGAGGCGGCGCGGCGCTC
>DATMKB010000193.1:0-5265 GCA_035553635.1 Mycobacteriales bacterium | reverse complement strand
GTCATCGAGGCGCTGCGCGGGCACCCGCTGTTCGCCCACGTGACCCTGACCCGGTCCGAGCGCTCGCCGATCGCCGCCCTGGTGACGGAGATGCTCGAGGACCTGCCGCTGTAGCTACAGCGGCGGGCTCTGCGCCCCGGGCGCCGGCGGGGCTGCCCCGGCCGGCCCGGCTGCTCCGGCTGGTCCGGCCGCCGGGTCGCCCGCGGGCGCCGGCGCGGCGGCGGTCGGGTCGGCGGTCGGGTCGGGCGGGTCGACGGACGGCTCGGCGGTCGGGCCGGCGGTCGGCTCCCCGGAGGTCCGGTCCGCCGCGAGGCCGGTGGCGCCCGAGTCGCGCTGCAGGGCCAGTGCCGTGCCGCCGGCGAGCAGCGCCAGGGCCGTGACGCCGGCCGCGGCGAGCAGCAGCGGCCGCCGTCGCTGCGCCGGTGCGGGAGGAGCCGCCGCGACGGCCCGCGCGGCGCTCACGTGCGTCGTCGCCGACGACCGGTCGGGCAGCGCCGTCACCGCGGCCGTGGGCGGCAGGGCCGGCGACCCGGCGACCTCCGGCAGCAGGCCGAGCAGCCGCCGCTCCGCCTCGACCGCCGACGGCCGGGCGGCGGGGGACTTGTGCAGGAGGTCGGCGAGCAGGGCCGCCAGCCCGGCCGGCACCGGCAGGACCGGCGGAGGCGCCTCCTGGTGCAGGCGCAGCACCCCGACCGGGTGCGGCGCCCGGAAGGGGACGGTGCCGGCGAGCAGCTCGTGCAGCACGACGCCGAGGGCGTAGACGTCGGAGGCGGCGCCGGCCTGCCCCTCGGCCGCCTCCGGGGCCAGGTAGTCGGGCGTGCCGACGACGCCGGTGTGCGAGGTGAGCTCGGGCGCGCTCGCGAGCCGGGCGATGCCGAGGTCGGCGAGGCGGGCGCTGCCGTCGGCGGCGAGCAGCACGTTGGCCGGCTTCACGTCGCGGTGCACCACGCCCGCCGCGTGCACGGCCGCGAGGGCCGACGCGACCTGGGCGGCGGTGCGCACCGCCTCGTCCGGGGTCAGGGTGCCGGCCTCGCGCAGGCGCCCGCGCAGGTCGCCCCCGTCCACGAGGTCGACGACCAGACCGAGCCGGCCCGCCTCGAGCACGACGTCGCGCAGCCGGACGAGGTGCGGGTGGCTCAGGCGCCGCAGCACCTCGGCCTCCTGCAGGAAGCGCGCGACGAGCACGGGGTCGCGGGCCAGGTCGGGGCGCAGCAGCTTGACCGCCACCGCCTCGCCGGTGGAGCGCACCGTCGCGCGCCGCACCTCGCCGGTCGCGCCCGCCCCGAGGCTCTCGCCCAGCAGGAGGTCGCTGCCGAACGGCTCGGACGGCGGGGCGGTGGACAGGGGGACCTCCAGGGACGGCGCGTCCACGGTAGGCGAGCGCCGGTCAGCCGCCGGCGGCGCGACCCCCCGCCGGCAGCTCCTCCTCGACGACCGCGCCCCGGCCGGCCAGGGCCACCGCCCCGGGCCCGCCCACCCGTGCACCGGGTCGGACCTCCGCGCCGTCGAGCACCGCCCGCTCGACCACCGCGCCGGCCCGCACCACCGTGCCGGGCAGCAGCACGCTGTCGCGCACCGTCGCCCCGCGCTCGACCACCGTCCGCGGCGACAGCACGCTGCCCGTGACCGTCCCGGCGACGCGGGTGCCCGGCGACAGCAGGCTGTCCGCCACCTGCGCGCCGGGCAGCAGCCGGGCCGGCCCCTCCCGGCCCGGTGTCGTCACGAGCGGCCAGGCCGGGTCGTCCGGGAGGAACGGCGGTTCGGCCCGGACGAGGTCGGCGTGCGCCGCCCAGTACGCCTCGACCGTGCCGAGGTCGCGCCAGTAGCCCTCGAACCGGTGCTCGCGGACCTGCCCCTGGCGGACCAGCTCGGGGAGCAGGGCGTCGCCGAGGTCCCCCGGCTCGTCGCGCTCCGACAGGTCCTCGAGCAGCGCGAGGACCGGCTCGGGCGACAGGACGAGCACCTCGTTGGCCACGAGGTCGGACGCCGGGTGCTGCGGCTTGTAGACGTAGTCGACGACGCGCCCGTCCTCCACCTGCACGACGCCGTACCGGCCGGCGTCGGCCGGGTCGACCCGGGTGGTCACCATCGTCACCGCGTCGCCGGCGTCGAGGTGCTCCTGCGCCAGGGCGTCGTAGTCGAGCCGGTAGACGGCGTCGGCGCTCACGACGACCACCGCTGCCGGGTCCAGCTCCCGCACCAGCGGCGCCTGCCGCCACACGGCGTCGGCCGTGCCGCCGTGCCAGCCCTCGCGCCGGCCGCCGCGGTGCGGGTGGAGGACGAGCAGCCCGCCGGTCGTCCGGTCGAGGTCCCACGCGCGCCCGCCGGAGAGGTGGTCGGCCAGCGACGCCGGGTGGTGCTGCTCGACCACCCACACGTGCTCCAGCCCCGCGTGCAGCGCGTTGGTCAGCGGCACGTCGACGAGCCGGTAGTGGCCGGCGTAGGGCACGGCCGGCTTGGCCCGGACCTCGGTGAGCAGCTCGAGGCGGCTGCCGGCTCCGCCGGCCAGGACGAGGACGAGCACGCGAGGGCGCACGCCCCCCTGTACCCCGCGCGCGAGGATCCGGCCCCTCGTCCGTTGAGGAGGTGGACGGGGAGCCCTGCCCCCGGTCCGCGCGGCCCGCTCCTCCCTGCTGGGTGGGAGGAGCGGGCTCTCGCGCGTCCGGGTCGTCCCGGTCTGCGGGCAGGCGTCCGGTGGGCGTGGCCCGGGAGGACTACCCGGGATGCCCCGGCCGGGCGGGTGGACGGTCCCTTCGGACGAGGGCGCCGGCGAGGTGCGCGCCGCACGATCACCTCGGCGCAGGCCCGCGCCTGCCCGGAGGGGGAAGCATGTCTCGCACGGCCCGGTCACCGCTCCTGCGCGGAGGGCGGCTGTGGCGCGCCGTCGCCGCGGTGTCGGCCCTGACGCTGACGGCGTCGGTGGGGGCGCTGCTCGCCCCGACGGTCGCCAGCGCGGCGACCGGCTACGGCGGCTTCGCGATCGACGGCGTCCCGCCCGCGGACGGGTTCCCCGACCCCGTCGGCAACCTCGACGAGCTCGGCGTGCGGAACACCAACAACCCGAAGCTGGCGCAGCTGCAGGACGCCTCGCTCCCGCTGCTCGACGCGACCAACCCCAACGGCAGCGCCGACCTGTCCCGGGCGTGGATCTCGACCAGCGTCGACGCCGACGACCAGGTCTGGCTCTACTTCGCCTGGCAGCGCGAGGACAACACCGGCAGCAGCAGCACCATGTTCGAACTGCAGCGGGCGGCCCGCCCCGCCACGTGCGACCCGGCGCTCGGCGACGCCGCGCTGGTCAGGGCCTGCAACCCGTGGCAGGGCCGCACGGCCGGCGACCAGGTCATCGTCTGGGACCAGCAGGGCAACACCCTCTCGGTCGGCACCCGCACCTGGCTGGACAAGCCGGGCGGCGGCCTGACGCTCGGCCCGCTCGTCCCGCTCGTGGCCGGCAGCCCGGTCCTCGCGGCGACCTTCTCGGCCGCCCGCAGCTTCGGCGAGGCGGCGGTCAACCTCAGCGCCACCGTGTTCGCCGCGGCCACGCCCGGCTGCGTGTCGTACGCCAACGTCATCCCGATGACCGTCGTCGGCAACAGCGACAGCGCGGACGTCAAGGACATGATCTTCGCGGACACGAGCGCGGTCGAGATCTCCAACTGCGGCAGCATCGAGGTCACCAAGACCACCGACCCCACCACCGCCACGGGCGAGTTCACCGTCACGGCGTCCCGCCCCGGGCCGCCGGCGCTGCCGGTGGACTTCGGCACGACGATGAGCCGCTCGGCGGTGCTCACCGGCAACGGCCAGACGCAGGAGATCACCGACCTGCGGCCGGCGGCCGACTACGCGGTGACCGAGACGATCGTCGGCGCGGCCGGCTGGCGCAACGTCAGCATCACCTGCGACAACGTCGCCGGCGGCAGGGTCGTCGTGCGCCCGAGCACCACCACCACGTGCGCCGTCGTGAACCGGCTCGACGCGCCGGCGATCTCGGTCGAGAAGGAGGCCTCGCCGGCCTCCGGCCTGCTCGTCGGGCAGACCGTCAGCTGGACCGCCGACGTCACCAGCACGGGCAACGTGCCGCTGTCGTCGGTGCAGGTCGCCGACCCGCAGTGCGCCGGCGGCGCCATGGGCTACCGCAGCGGTGACGACGGCGACGCCGTGCTGGAGGACGGCGAGACCTGGCGCTACGACTGCACGACGACGGTCACGCAGGCCGACGTCGACGCCGGCGGCCGGGACAACACGGCGACGGCCTCCGGTGCCTACGGGACGCTGCCGCGCGTCGAGGACGCCGACGGGGCGCGCTTCGAGACCGACTCGCGCAGCTCCGTCGCGGTCGACAAGGCCGTCGTCGGCGCGGCGGCCGGCCTGGCCGCGGGCGACGTCGTCACCTACGAGGTGACGGTGCGCAACTCCGGCACCCGGACGCTCAGCGACGTGCAGGCGGCCGACCCGCTGTGCACGCTGGTCCGCAAGCCCGGCGACCCCGACACCGGCGCCGCCGGCACGCTCGACCCGGGCGAGACCTGGACCTACACGTGCACGTACACCGTCACGCAGGCCGACGTCGACGCGGGCGGCAAGGACAACCGCGCCGTCGGCTCCGCCCAGCCCCCGACCGGGGCACGCGTCGAGGACGACGGCACGGCGCGCTTCACGACCGACAGCACCGCGTCGTTCACCTCCGTGAAGCGGGCGCTCGACCCGACCGTCGTGCCGGCGGTGCCGGCCGTGGACCGCGAGCTCGGCGACCCCGTGCTCTACGTCGTCGAGGTCTCCAACTCGGGCAGCACGACGCTCGGCGGCGCGTCGGTCACCGACCCCGGCTGCGCACCGCTGGCGCACGACGCCGCGAGCGACACCGGCGCGCCGGGCACGCTGTCGCCGGGCGAGACCTGGCGCTGGACCTGCACGTACACCACCACCCAGGCCGACGTGGACCGCGGCTCGCGCGACAACACCGCGACCGCGCAGGCCGAGCGCCTGGACGGCACGGCGCTCGCCCCGCAGCACCCGACGGCGACCTTCACCACCACCGGCGAGCCGGACCTGCGCCTGACCAAGGTGCCGTCGATCGCCGGGTCGCCCGTCACCACGGCCGGGCTCGGCGCCGACGTGCTGTACACCGTCACGGCCACGAACACCGGCACCCTCACGCTGACCGACGTCGTCGCCGGCGACCCGCTGTGCACGCTGCTCCCGGCCGGGCCGGCCGTGCTCGCGCCCGGCGAGAGCACGTCCTGGACCTGCACGGTGCGCATC
>DATMKB010000192.1:0-2830 GCA_035553635.1 Mycobacteriales bacterium | reverse complement strand
CCGGCGTACGGCACCCCGCCGGGCGGCGGCTCGGCGGCCCGCGCCCACAGGTGGCCCTGCCCGAGCCGGAGGCCCAGCGCCTGCACCACGGCGAGCTGCGCGGCCGTCTCGACGCCCTCCGCCACGACGTGCACCCCGAGGTCCTCGCCCACCCGCGCCAGCAGGCCGAGCAGCGTGCGCCCGCGGTCGCCGGCGCCGAGCTCGGCCTGCAGCAGCGCGCCGTCGAGCTTGAGGACGTCGACGCTCAGGGTCAGGAACTGCTGCAGGCTCGAGGGGCCGGCGCCGAAGTCGTCGAGCGCGAGCCGCACGCCGGCCTCCCGCAGCGCGGCGAGGCGCCCGGCGGCGGCGACGTCGACGGAGGCGTCCTCGACGATCTCCAGCACGAGCGCGCTCGTCGGCACGCCCTCGCGCGCGAGCACGCCGAGGACGTCGTCGACCAGCCCGGGGTCGGCGAGCGCGCGGCCGGACAGGTTGACGCTCACCGGCACCCAGCCGCGGCCGGCGGCGCGCCAGCGGGCGACGTCGCGCACGGCCCGGGCCAGAACGAGCCGGTCGAGCGCGGCGAGCACCCCGCACTGCTCGGCCACGCCGAGGAACTCGCTCGGCGGCAGCGGGCCGAGCACCGGGTGGTGCCACCGCACGAGCGCCTCGACGAGCACGGCCTCGCCGGTGCTCGTGTCGACCACCGGCTGGTAGGCGACCGAGAGCGTCCCCTCGCGCACCGCCTCCCGCAGGTCGGACTCGAGGGCGACCCGGCGCACCACCGCCGCGTGCAGCCGGTCGTCGAACCAGGCGACCCGGCCGCGGCCGGCCTCCTTGGCGGCGTAGAGGGCGATGTCGGCGTCGCGCAGCAGGGTCTCGGGGTCGTCGGCGGGCCGGGCCAGCACGATGCCGGTGCTGACGCCGACGTGCACCACCTGCCCGCCGACGGCCACCGGCAGCGCCAGCGCCTCCTGCACCCGCGCGGCCAGCACGCCGGCCTGCTCCGGGCTCGCGAGGTCCTCGGCGAGCACGGTGAACTCGTCGCCGCCGAACCGGGCGAGCGTGTCGCCCTCGCGCAGGGCGGTGCGCAGCCGCTGCGCGACCGTGACGAGCAGCTCGTCGCCCGCGCTGTGGCCGAGCGAGTCGTTGACGCCCTTGAAGTGGTCGAGGTCGCAGAACAGGACGGCCGCGGACGTCCCGTGGCGGCGGACCCGCTCCAGCGCGTGCTCGACCCGGTCGCGGAACAGCGTGCGGTTGGCCAGGCCGGTCAGCGGGTCGTGCAGCGCCTGGTGGGCGAGCGCGGACTCCAGGCGCTTGCGCTCCTGCGCGTAGCGGACGGCGCGGTCGAGCGCGTCGCCGTCGGCCGAGCCCTTGAGCAGGTAGTCCTGCGCGCCGTGCTGCAGCGCCGCGGCCGCCGTCGCGAGGTCGTCGTCACCGGTGAGGACGACCACCGGCACGCCCCCGTGCAGCCGCCGCAGCCGCACCACCGCCTCGACGCCGCGCGCGTCCGGCAGCGACAGGTCGACGACGACGCAGTCGACCGTCGTCAGCCGGGCGGTGGTCACCTCCGACAGCCGGCTGGCCGTCTCGACCTCGGTGGCCGGGTCGGCCGTGCGCAGGGCGTGCTGCGTGAGCCAGGCGTCGGCCGGGTTGTCCTCGACGAGCAGCACCCGGCGGGCGACCCGCAGGTCGTCGGCCGTGCGCGGGCGCGGCGGGGACGGCGTCGTCACGCGTCCTCCTCCGCGGGCAGGACGACGGTCACCACCGTGCCGCCGCCCTCGCGCGGCGCGAGCCCGACGGTGCCGCGGTGCCGCTCGACGATGCGCTTGACGATGGCCAGGCCCAGGCCGGTGCCCTCGTGCTCGTCGCGGGTGTGCAGGCGGGCGAAGAGCCCGAAGACCCGGTCGGCGTCCGCGGGGTCGACGCCGATGCCGTCGTCGCTCACGGTGAGGCGCCAGGTGCGGCCGTCGCGCTCGGCGGCGACCTCCACCACGGGGGCGGCGGAGCGGTTGAAGGTGATGCCGTTGACCACGAGGTTCTGCAGCACCAGCCCGAGCATCGAGCGGTCGCCGCGCACCACCGGCAGAGGTCCGGCGACCAGGCGGGCGCCGCGCTGCGCCAGCGCCGCGGCGAGCCCGCTGCGGACGTCGTCGAGGACGTCGTCGAGCGCCACGGGGGCGAGCACCAGCTCGGCCGAGCCGGTGCGGGTGTAGTCGCGCAGGTCGCGCACCAGCGCCTGCAGCCGGCCGGCACCGTCGGAGACGAACGCCAGGTACTGCCGGCCCTCGTCGTCCAGCCGGTCGCCGCAGCGCTGCTGCAGGAGCTCCGCGAAGGCGCGGACCGTGCGCAGGGGCTCGGCGAGGTCGTGGCTGACGACGTAGCCGAACTGCCGCAGGTCGGCGTTGCTGCGCTCGAGCTCCTCGTTGGCGCGGGCGAGCGCCTCGTTGGCCTCGGCGAGCATGCGGTTGCTGTCGACGACGGCGCGGGCCACCCGCCGCTCGGCCAGCGAGGCCTGCCGCAGCCGGTCGCACGCCGTGCCGGCCACCGCCGCGGCCGCGCCGAGCACCAGCCAGCGCACGGCGTGGTCGGCCGGGCCGTACGTGCCGACGGAGACGGCCCAGGCGGAGAAGGCGGCGGCCACGCCCGCCGCGGCGAGCAGGCCCCCGCGCAGCCCGTGCCGCACGGCGAGCAGCAGCACCGGCACGACGACGAGGAACGACAGCGGGGTCGGGGCGGGGTCGTCGACGAGGAAGCGGGAGACCGCCAGCGCGACCAGCATCCCGACGGCGAGGACGTCGGGCCAGGTGCGTGCCAGGAGCGACGGACCCGGCGGTGGTGACGGCGCCTC
>DATMKB010000191.1:0-8254 GCA_035553635.1 Mycobacteriales bacterium | reverse complement strand
GCTCTTCGCCGACGTCAGCTTCCGCGTCGGCGAGGGCACGAAGACCGCGCTCGTGGGCGCGAACGGCACCGGCAAGACGACGCTGCTGCGGATGGTGGCGGGCGACCTGCCGCCGGCGGCCGGCACGGTGGCCCGCGACGGCGGGCTCGGCGTCATGCGGCAGTTTCTCGGCTCGGTGCGCGACAGCACGACGGTGCGCGAGCTGCTGCTGTCGCTCTCCCCGCCGGCCGTGCGCACCGCCGGCGAGGCGCTCGACGCCGCCGAGCTGGCCATGACGGACCGCGACGACGAGAAGACGCAGATGGCGTACGCCCGCGCGCTGGCCGACTGGGGCGACGCCGGCGGCTACGACGCCGAGGTGCTGTGGGACGTCTGCACCACCGCGGCGCTCGGCGTGCCGTTCGACCGCTGCCAGCACCGGATGGTGCACACGCTCTCGGGCGGCGAGCAGAAGCGGCTCGCGCTCGAGGTGCTGCTGCGCGGTCCCGACGAGGTGCTGCTGCTCGACGAGCCGGACAACTACCTCGACGTGCCCGGCAAGCGCTGGCTCGAGGCCTCGCTCGCCGAGTCGCCGAAGACGGTGCTCTTCGTCAGCCACGACCGGGAGCTGCTGCACCGCACCGCCGACCGCGTCGTCACCGTCGAGGCGCACGGCGCCTGGGTGCACGGCGGCGGCTTCGGCACGTACGCCGAGGCCCGGCAGGCCCGCCGGGAGCGGCTCGAGGAGCTGCACAAGCGGTGGGAGGAGGAGAAGGAGCGGCTGCGGATGCTCGTCGTGACGCTGCGCCAGCAGGCGGCGATCAGCCCCGACATGGCCTCGCGCTACCGCGCCATGCAGACCCGCTACGACCGCTTCCTCGCCGAGGGCCCGCCGCCCGAGCAGGTGGTGGACCAGAAGGTCGTCATGCGCCTGGGTGGCGGGCGCACCGGCGTGCGGGCGCTCGTGTGCGAGCGGCTCGAGCTGACCGGCCTCATGCAGCCCTTCGACCTCGAGCTGTACTACGGCGAGCGCGTGGGCGTGCTCGGGAGCAACGGCAGCGGCAAGTCGCACTTCCTGCGGCTGCTGGCCGGCCACGACGTCGCGCACACCGGCACCGCCCGGCTCGGGGCCCGGGTCGTGCCCGGCTGGTTCGCGCAGACGCACGACACCCCGGAGCTGCACGGGCGCACGCTCGTGGAGGTGCTGCACCGCGGCGACGACCGGCGGCGCGGCCTCGACCGGGGCGGCGCCGTCGGCGCGCTGCGGCGCTACGAGCTGCACCCCCAGGCCGACCAGCGCTACGAGACGCTGTCGGGCGGCCAGCAGGCGCGGTTCCAGGTGCTGCTCCTCGAGCTGCAGGGCTGCACGATCCTGCTGCTCGACGAGCCGACCGACAACCTCGACCTCGAGAGCGCCGAGGCGCTCGAGGAGGGACTGGCCGCCTTCGACGGCACGGTGCTCGCCGTGACGCACGACCGCTGGTTCGCGCGGCGGTTCGACCGCTTCGTGGTCTTCGGCGCCGACGGCCGCGTCCACGAGGCGGACGAGCCGGTCTGGGACGAGGGCCGGGTGGTCCGCGCGCGCTGACGCCCTCCGGGTGACCGGGACGGGCGCCCTCGCGCACGGGCTCCAGGCACGCCGAGCGGCTGCTATCGTGGTCGGTCGTTGCCCGGCGGGTCGCCTTGACGTGCCCGCCGCACGTCCCGTGCAGAGCACCTGCACAGCCCCGATCCTGAGAGCGGTCCCGTGCGCACGTACACCCCCAAGCCCGCCGACGTCGAGCGTCAGTGGCACGTCATCGACGCCACGGACGTCGTGCTGGGCCGGCTCGCGAGCCAGGCGGCCACGCTGCTGCGCGGCAAGCACAAGCCGTACTACGCCCCGCA
This sequence comes from Mycobacteriales bacterium, assembly GCA_035553635.1. Classification (GTDB taxonomy): domain Bacteria; phylum Actinomycetota; class Actinomycetes; order Mycobacteriales; family SCTD01; genus DATLGD01. The sequence goes on along the minus strand of DATMKB010000191.1, from coordinate 6,388 downwards.
CCTGGACACCGGTGACTTCGTCGTCGTCATCAACGCCGGCAAGGTCGCCATGACGGGCAACAAGCGCGAGCAGTCCACCGTGTACCGCCACTCCGGCTTCCCGGGCGGCCTCTCGCGGCGCTCCTACGCCGAGGTCCTCGACACCCGCCCCGAGCGGATCATCGAGAAGGCGATCAAGGGGATGCTCCCGCACAACAGCCTCGGCCGGCAGATGCTCTCGAAGCTCAAGGTCTACGCCGGTCCGACCCACCCGCACCAGGCCCAGTCGCCGGTGCCCTACGAGCTGAAGCAGGTCTCGCAGTGACGATCGCCGCCCCGGAGCTCATCCAGACCGTCGGCCGCCGCAAGGAGGCCGTGGTCCGCGTGCGCCTCGTGCCCGGCACCGGGCAGTACCGCCTCAACGGCCGGACCCTCGAGGAGTACTTCCCGAACAAGGTCCACCAGCAGGCCATCAACGAGCCGTTCGTGACGCTCGAGAAGACCGGCCAGTACGACGTCGTCGCGCGCCTGCAGGGCGGCGGCATCTCCGGCCAGGCCGGCGCGCTGCGCCTGGCGATCGCCCGCGCGCTCGTCGAGGCCGAGGCCGACGACCGCCCGGCGCTGAAGAAGGAGGGCTTCCTCACCCGGGACGCCCGGGTGAAGGAGCGCAAGAAGTACGGCCTGAAGAAGGCCCGCAAGGCGCCTCAGTACTCGAAGCGCTAGTCGCTCCCGACGAGGCGGTCACCGGTCCCCGGTGGCCGCCTCGCGGCATGTCCGGCCCCGTGCGAGAGGACCCCGAATGCCCCGCCTGTTCGGCACCGACGGCGTGCGCGGCACCGCCAACGGCGACGTGCTCACCCCCGAGCTCGCCATGGCGCTCGCGGCCAGCGCCGCCCGCGTCCTGCGCGGCGAGCGCCCCGGGCGGCTCACCGTCGCCGTCGGCCGCGACACCCGGCCGTCCGGCCCGCTGCTCGAGGCGGCCGCCGCGGCCGGCTTCGCCAGCGAGGGCCTCGACGTCGAGCTGCTCGGCGTCGTGCCGACCCCGGCGGTCGCGCACGCCTGTGCGACCGGCGCCGCCGACCTCGGGCTCATGATCTCGGCGTCGCACAACCCGATGCCCGACAACGGGCTCAAGCTCTTCGGCCCCGGCGGCGCGAAGCTCGCCGACGCCGTCGAGGACGCCGTCGAGCAGGGTCTGGGCGCCGCCTGCACCCGCCCCACCGGCACGGACGTCGGCACCGTCGCCGCCGCCCCGGCCGAGCGCACGCAGGCCTACGTCGCCTCCCTGCTCGCCACCCTCGAGGCGCCCCTGACCGGGCTGCGCGTCGTCGTCGACTGCGCGCAGGGGGCGGCCTCCCACCTGGCGCCGGAGGTCTACCGCCGGGCCGGCGCCGACGTCGTCGCCGTGCACGCCGACGGCGACGGCGCGCGCATCAACGACGGCACCGGGGCCACCCACCTCGAGGCGCTGCAGGCGGCGGTGCGCGAGCACGGCGCCGACGTGGGCCTCGCGCACGACGGCGACGCCGACCGCTGCCTGGCCGTCACCTCCGACACGGCCGGCGCGCAGGTCGTCGACGGCGACCGCATCCTCGCGGTGTGCGCCCTCGGGATGCGCGAGCGCGGGCTGCTGCCCACCGGCACCGTGGTGGCCACCGTGATGAGCAACCTCGGCTTCGTGCTCGCCATGCGCGAGGCCGGCATCGAGGTGGTGCAGACCAAGGTCGGCGACCGCTACGTGCTCGAGGCGATGCGCGCCGGCGGGCACGCCCTCGGCGGCGAGCAGAGCGGGCACGTGGTGTTCGGCGGGCTGTCGACCACCGGCGACGGGCTGCTCACCGGCCTGCAGCTGCTCGGCCGCGTCGCCGCCACCGGCCGCTCGCTGGACGACCTCGCCGACGTGGTGACCGTGCTGCCGCAGGTGCTCCTCAACGTGCGGGCCGACCGCTCCCGCGCCGAGGCGCCCGACGTGCTCGAGGCGGTCGCCCGCGAGGAGGCGTCGCTCGGCGAGACCGGCCGCGTGCTCCTGCGCCCCTCCGGCACCGAGCCCGTCGTGCGGGTCATGGTCGAGGCGCCGGAGGCGGCGCAGGCCGACGAGGTCGCCCGGCGGCTCGCGGACGTCGTGGCCGGAGGCTGACCGCTCCTAGGGTGGCGCGGTGCGCAACCTGACGAAGGCCGAGGCCGAGGTCCGCAGCGCCCTGCTCGACGTGGAGTCGTACGACGTCCACCTCGACCTGCGGCCGGCGCTCGAGGAGCCCGCCTTCGGGTCGACCGTCGAGGTGCGGTTCCGCTGCTGGCAGCCCGGTGTCGGCACCTTCGTCGAGCTCGACGGCGAGCCGGTCGAGGTGGTGCTCAACGGGCGCGCCCTCGACGTCGCCGAGGGCGGCCGCATCCGGCTCGACGACCTCGCCGCCGACAACGTGCTGCGCGTCGTGGCGCGCTGCGCCACGAGCCGGTCGGGGGAGGGGCTGCACCGCTTCGTCGACCCCGCCGACGGCGAGGTCTACCTCTACGCGCAGGCCTTCCTCGACGACTGCCAGCGGATGCTCGCCTGCTTCGACCAGCCCGACCTCAAGGCGGTCTTCCGGCTCGTCGTCGACGCGCCGGCGTCCTGGTCGGTGGTCGGCAACGCACGCGGCACCCGCGAGGGCGACCGGTGGACCTTCGCGCCGACCGAGCGCATCTCGACCTACCTGTTCACGGTCGCGGCCGGGCCGTACGCCAGCCGCAGGCAGTGGCACGGCGACGTCGAGCTCGGCCTGTGGTGCCGGCAGTCGATGGCGCCGCACCTGCTCACCGACGAGGAGGCCGGCGAGCTCTTCGAGGTCACCGCGCAGGCGTTCGACCTGCAGGAGCAGCTCTTCGGCCGGCGCTACCCCTTCGGCGACACCTACGACCAGCTCTTCGTCCCCGAGTTCAACGCCGGCGCGATGGAGAACCCGGGCGCCGTGACGTTCACCGAGCAGCTGGTCTTCCGCGGCCGCGCCACGCAGGCCCGCCGCCGCACCCGCGCGATGGTGGTGGCGCACGAGCTCTCGCACATGTGGTTCGGCAACCTCGTGACGATGCGCTGGTGGGACGACCTCTGGCTCAACGAGTCGTTCGCCGAGCTGCTCGGCTACCTCACCACCGACCGCGCCACGCGCTTCGCGCAGACCTGGGTCGACTTCTGCACCAGCCGCAAGGCCTGGGGGTACCGCGCCGACGCGCTGCCCACCACCCACCCGGTGGCCGGCACCGCCCAGGACGCGCGCTCGGCGCTGCTCGACTTCGACGGCATCAGCTACGCCAAGGGCGCCTCCGTGCTGCGGCAGCTCATGGCGACGATCGGCGAGGACGCGTTCTTCGCCGGCGTGCGCGACCACTTCGCCACCCACGCGTTCGGCAACGCCGTCTTCGCCGACCTGCTCGGCGCCTTCGAGCGCGCCGCCGGGCGGGACCTGCAGGACTGGGCGCAGCGCTGGCTGCGCACGCCCGGCACGTCGACGCTGGCCGTGGTCGACGGCGCGCTGGTGCAGTCGGTGCCCGACGAGCACCCCGTCTGGCGGGAGCACCGCACCGGCGTCGGGCTCTACGCGCGGCAGGACGGCCGGCTGGTGCGCACGGACCGGCTCGACGTCGTCGTCGCGGACGCGCCGGTGCCGCTGCCCGGGGCGGACGCGGCCGACCTCGTCCTGCCCAACGACGACGACCGGACCTTCGCCTCCGTGCGCCTCGACGACCGCTCGTCCTCCGCGCTGCGGGCCGGCCTCGGGACCCTCGACGACCCGCTCGCCCGCGCCGTCGGCTGGTCGTCGCTGTGGCACGCGCTGCGCGACGGCGTGCTGCCGGCCGAGCCCTTCGTCGACGCCGTGCTGGCGCACGTCGGCGCGGAGCAGGACCCCGGCGTCGTCGAGACGCTGCTGCTGCAGGCCCGGCGCGCGGCGGCCCTCTACGCCTCGGCGCCGGAGCCGCTGCTCGCGCGGGTGGCGGACGCCTGCCTCGACGCCGCGCACGGCGTCGAGGGCGACCTGCAGCTGGCGCGGGTGCGGGCCGGCGCCGCCGCGGCGGTGCCCGCGCAGGCGCCGCGGCTGCGGGCGCTGCTCGACGGGCGCGACCTGCCTCCCGGCCTCGCGCTCGACGTCGAGCTGCGGTGGCTGCTCGTGCAGCGCCTGAGTGCCGCCGGGGTCGAGGTCGACCTCGACGCCGAGCTCGAGCGCGACCCCAGCGCCGCGGGCCGGCTGGCCGCGCACACGGCCCGCGCGGCCCAGCCGGACGCCGCCGCGAAGGAGGCCGCCTTCACCGGCGCCGTCGACGACGCCGGCCTGTCGAGCCACGAGGCGCAGGCGCTCGCCGTCGGCCTGTGGCAGCCGCTGCAGGACGACCTCGTGCGGCCGTACGTCGCCCGCTACGTCGAGGCGGTGCCCCGGCTCTGGGCCGAGCGCAGCCCTGCGGCGGCGCAGGCGCTCACCGAGGCGCTGTTCCCGTCGACCCTGCCCGAGCCGGAGGTGCTCGCCGCCGTCGACGGGCTGCTGGCGGGCGAGCTGCCGGCCGGCGCGCGCCGCGTCGTGCTCGAGCAGCGCTCGGACCTCGCCCGGGCGGCCCGCGCGCGTCAGGGCTGAGCGGGCAGGCCGAGCGCCTCGGCGAGGGCGTCGGCCCACTGCACGTAGCCGCGGTCGTTGGGGTGGAACCCGTCGGCGTACAGCCCCCGGTAGGGCGGGCCGGTGTGCGCCCAGAGGTCGGCCACCCGCAGGCCGTGCGCGGCGGCCCGCTCGCGCACGTGGGCGTTGGCCACGCGGACCTTGCGCTCGCGGACGCCGCGCGCCGTCGTGCCCACCACCGCTCCCGCCGGCAGGGCGGCGCACAGCTCGTCGACGTCGCGCCGCCACTGCGGCAGCGGGGTGCCGAGGGCGTCGTTGCCCCCGACGAGCGCCGTCACGAGCTCCGCCCCGAGGGCCTGCCCGCGCGGCCACTGCGCGTCGACGACCTCCCGGGTCCGGGCGCCGGACCGGGACAGGTTGACCACCCGCCAGGGCCGGCCGTCGGCCGCGCGCAGCCGGTCGAGCACCAGCCCGACGTACGCGCGGTCGTGCGCCGACGCACCGACGCCCTGCGAGGCGCTGTCGCCGAGGACGAGCCAGAGCGGCCCCTCCGCCTCGAGCGCCCGGGCGTTGGCCGCCTCCCAGGCCCCGGCGTAGGCGTCGACCTGGGCGTAGCTGCGCCGGAACAGCACGCCGCGCAGCCCGCGGCGCGGCCCCGGCTCCGTCACGAGCGCAGTGTGCCGCGCGGGCGGTGAGGGCGCCTGCGGGGACTAGCCTCGTCCGGCATGTGCGGCATCGTGGGCTACGTCGGGGAGCAGGCCGGTCTGGACGTCGTCCTCGACGGGCTGCGGCGGCTGGAGTACCGGGGGTACGACAGCGCCGGGGTGGCGGTGCTGTCGGACGCCGGTGGGCTGCGGGTCGAGCGCCGCGCCGGCAAGCTGGCCAACCTCGAGAAGGCGGTCGCGGGAGCCGACCTGTCGGGGCGCACGGCGATCGGGCACACGCGGTGGGCGACGCACGGGGCGCCGACGGACCGCAACGCGCACCCGCACCTGGACTGCGCCGGTGCGGTGGCGGTGGTGCACAACGGCACGATCGAGAACTTCGAGCAGCTGCTGAGCGGGCTGGAGCAGCGCGGCCACGAGCGGCGCAGCGACACCGACACCGAGGTGGTGGCGCACCTGGTGGAGGAGCGGCTGGCCGAGGGCCTGGACCTCGCCGACGCCGTGCGGGCGGTGTGCCGCGACCTCGAGGGCTCGTTCGTGCTGGTGGTGACGGCCACGGCGCACCCGGACGTGGTGGTGGCGGCGCGGCGCAACCTGCCGCTGGTGATCGGGCTGGGCGAGGGCGAGAACTTCGTCGGCTCGGACGTGACGGCGTTCATCGCGCACACCCGCACGGCGCGGGCGGTGGAGCAGGACCAGGTGGTGGAGGTGCGGCGCGAGGGCGTCGTGGTGACCGACCTGGACGGCACGGTCGTGGAGGGCGACAGCTACCACGTCGACTGGGACACCGACGCCGCCGAGAAGGGCGGCTACGAGTACTTCATGCTCAAGGAGATCGAGGAGCAGCCGCAGGCGGTCGCGGAGACCCTCGGTGGCCGGCTCACGGCCGACGGCCTGCTGCACCTGGACGAGCTCGCGATGAGCGACGAGGACGTCCGCGGCATCGACCAGGTCTTCATCGTGGCGTGCGGGTCGGCGTACCACTCCGGCCTGATCGGCAAGTACGCGATCGAGCGGTGGGCACGCATCCCGGTGCAGGTCGAGATGGCCTCGGAGTTCCGCTACCGCGACCCGGTGCTCGACCGCAGCACCCTGGTCATCGCGGTGTCGCAGTCGGGTGAGACCGCCGACACGCTCGAGGCGGTGCGGCACGCCCGGTCGCAG
>DATMKB010000190.1:0-4373 GCA_035553635.1 Mycobacteriales bacterium | reverse complement strand
AGCCCGAGCCGTCGCCCGAGCCCTCGTCCGAGCCGGAGCCGGCACCCGAGCCCGAGCCGTCGTCGGAGCCTGCGCCGTCCGAGCCGTCGTCCGAGCCCGAGCCGGCACCCGAGCCCGAGCCCTCGTCGGAGCCTGCGCCGTCCGAGCCGTCGTCCGAGCCCGAGCCGTCGTCGGAGCCCTCGCAGCAGCCGTCGCCCGACGGCGGCCTGGACCTGCTCCCGGTCTCCTGACGCGTTCGGGCGGGGCCGCGCGGGGGGACGACGCCGTCGTGGCCCCCGCGACCCGGCGCCGGGTGCGGCGCGCGCTCGTCGGCGTGCCGCTGCTCGTGCTGCTCGCGGCCGCCGCCGCGTCGGCGTGGCTGTGGGCGACGACGCCGCTGCCGGCCGCCGGGGCCGTGCAGCCGCCGCAGGCCACGGTGCTGCGCTGGTCCGACGGCAGCGAGCTGGCCCGCCTCGGCGCGCACGACCGCCGTCCCGTCCCGCTGACGGCGGTGTCGCCGCACGTCCGGCACGCCGTGCTCGCCGCCGAGGACCGCGGCTTCGACGGCTCGCCCGGCGTCTCGCTGCGCGGCACCCTGCGCGCCGCGTGGGTGAACCTGCGCCGCGGCGAGCTCGAGCAGGGCGGCTCGACCATCGCCCAGCAGTACGCCCGCGCCGCCTTCCTCACCCCCGAGCGGACGTGGACGCGCAAGGCGCGCGAGGCCGTCCTCGCCCTGAAGCTGCTGCGCGAGCGCGGCCACGAGCAGGTGCTCGAGGACTACCTCAACACCGTGTACTTCGGCCGCGGCGCCCACGGCGTCGAGGCGGCGGCGCAGGCGTTCTTCGGCCGCTCGGCCGGCGAGCTCGGGCCGGCCGAGGCCGCGGTGCTCGCCGCGCAGCTGCGCTCGCCGCTGGCCTACGACCCCGCGCGCGACCCGGCGGCCGCCCGGGCGCGCTGGGAGTACGTCCTCGACGGCATGGCCGAGCGGGGCTGGCTCGACGCGCGCCCGGCGGCCTACCCCGACGTGCTGCCCCGCCGGACGCCGGGCGACCGCCTCGGCGGGCCCACCGGCCACCTGGTGCAGCACGCGCTCGCCGAGCTCGCCGCCCGAGGCCTGGACCGCGACGACGTCGAGACCGGTGGCCTCGACGTCGTCACCACCTTCGACCGCGGGATGCAGGAGGCCGCGGTGCGCGCCGTCGAGGCGGCCCTGCCGGTGCCGCTGCCCGACGGCGTCTACGCCGGCCTGGTCTCCGTCGAGCCGGGCACCGGCCGGGTGCGGGCCGAGTACGGCGGCGACGACCACGTCCGCCGGCCGTTCAACGCCGTGACGCAGGGCTCCGCGCAGGCCGGCAGCTCCTTCAAGGCCTACGTGCTCGCCGCGGCGCTGTCGCGCGGCATCCCGCTGTCGGCGACCCTCGACGGGTCGTCCCCGCGCCTGTTCGGCGACTACCGCGTCCGCAACGCCGCCGGCGCCGGCGCGGGCGAGGTCGACGTCGTCGCCGCCACGGCCCGGTCGGTCAACACCGCGTACGTCGAGCTGGCGGTGCGCACGGGCCCCCGGCACGTCGCCGCGGTGGCCGAGGACCTCGGCATCACCGCCGACACGTCGGTGGAGCGCGACTCCCCCGCGATCGCGCTCGGCGTCACCACGGTGACCCCGCTCGAGCAGGCCGTGGCGTACGCGACGCTCGCGGCCGGCGGCGTGCGCGCCGAGCCGTTCGTGCTCGAGACGGTCACCGGGCCGCGCGGCCGGGTCCTGCACCGGGCCGAGCCGCGCACCGAGCGCGTCCTCGACGAGGACGTGGCGGCCGACGCCCTGTCCGCCCTGCAGGCGGTGGTGCGCAGTGGCACCGGCCGGGCCGCGCGCGTGCCGGGCCGGCCGTCGGCCGGCAAGACGGGCACGACGAGCGGCAACACCGCCGCCTGGTACGTCGGCGTGGTGCCGCAGCTGTCGACGGCGGTCGCCGTCTACAGCGAGCGGGCCGACCGGCCGCTGCGCGGCTTCGCCGGCGTGCGGGAGGTCACCGGCGGCTCGCTGCCCGCCCGCATCTGGGGCCGGTACACCGCGGCGGCCCTCGCCGGCGCGCCGGTCGAGCCGCTGCCCGAGCCGGCGGGCGTCGGGCCGCCGCCCGTCCCGCCGGCCCCGACGCCGTCGCCGCTGCCGCCGCGCCAGGACGACGGCCCGCGCGAGCTGCCGCCGCCGGAGCCGGGCGCGCCGCTCGAGCTGGCGGGGCGCTGAGCGTCCTGGCGGCGCCGCGGTCGCCGGGCCGTCAGCGGGGAAGGGCAGCCGCGTGACCGCGACCGCCGGCTGGGCACCCGAGCTCGGCACCCTGCGCCTGCTCGCCGACGGCCGGTCGTCGGCGCTGCTGTCCCGCGACGGCGTCGTCGAGTGGTGGTGCGCTCCCGACCTGGACGACCCGCCGCTGTGCTGGCGCCTGCTCGACCCCGACGGCGGCACCGCCCGCTTCCCCGACCTGCGCCTGCAGGACGCGTCGGAGGAGCCAGCCCCCCTCGTCGCCCGCACGCACCTGCGCGGGCCGCACGGCACGGTCGAGCTGCACGACGCCCTGCTCCCCGCCGGCGACGGCGTCCTGCTCGTGCGGATGCTGCGCCGCCGCTCCGGCGGGGAGGGGCCGGTGGCCGTCCGGCACCTGCTGCGGCTCGGCGGCTTCGGCGCCCCGCCCGTCCGCCTCGTCGCCGACGGCGCCCTGGCCCGCGGCGCGCGCCCGGGCGGCGGCCGCGTCGAGGTCCGGGCCGCGCGGCACGAGGTGGTGCCGGAGGGGCTGCTCAGCGAGGTGGACGTCGTCCCCGACCGCTGGACGGCGCTCGTCGTGGCGGTCGACGCCGACGCCCCGGACGACGCCGCGGCCCTGCGCGCGCAGGCCCTGGAGCGCGAGGAGCGGGAGCGCCGCCGGCTGGCCGGCAGCTGGCTGCCGAGCCGCCACCCGCAGCGCGCGCTCGACGCCCTGGCCGTGGTGCGCGCGTGCACCTACGACCCGACGGGCGCCGTCGTCGCCGCGCCCACCACCAGCCTGCCGGAGGCGCCCGGCCACGACCGGCAGTTCGACTACCGGTACTCGTGGCTGCGCGACGCCTCGCTCTCGACCGCCGTCGCCGCCCTCCTCGGGCAGGCCGACGACGCCGAGGCCCACCTGCGGTACGTGCACCGGGCCTGGCCGGACGGCGAGCTGTCGGACAACCCGGTGCGCACCGTCCGCGGCGGCCAGGTGCCCGACGAGCGGGAGGTCGAGGGGGTCGCCGGCTGGGCCGGCTCGCGGCCGGTGCGCACCGGCAACGCCGCCCGCACGCAGCGCCAGGACGACGGCGCCGGCCTGTTCGTCGAGGCGGTCTCGGTGCACGTGCAGGTCGGCGGCGCCCTCGACGACGACACGTGGGACCGGGTGCGCGCGCTCGCCGACGCCGTCGCCGCGGACGACCCGCACGAGGTCGCCCTCACCTCCGGCACCTGGGAGCTGCGCGAGCCGGCGCCCCTCGTCGACGGCGACCTCGGCCGGTGGCTCGTGCTCGACCGCGCCCTGTGGATCGCCCGCGGCTGGCGGCCCTTCACGCGGCGCCGGCGGTGGAAGCGCGCCCGCGACGTCCTGGCCGCCCGCGTGCTGGCCGCCCTCGACGCCTCGCCCGACGGCGTGCTGCCGCAGGCCTACGGCCAGGACCCGCCGGTGCCCGACGCGTCCTCCCTGCTCGCCGTCGCGTTCGGCCTGCTCGACCGCGACGACCCGCGCGCCGACCGGATGGTCGACGGCGTCCTCGAGCGGCTGGGCAGCGGCCCGTTCCTGCACCGCTACCCGCCCGGCGGCGACGACGGCTTCTCCGGCGAGGAGGGCGCGTTCCTGCCGGTGTCGTTCCTCGCCGTCACCGCGCTCGCGACCCTGGGCCGCGTCGAGGAGGCGCGGGCGCGCCTGGACCGGATGTGCGCGGCGCTGCCCCGGCTGCTGTCGGAGGAGGTCGACCCGGTCAGCGGGCGGCTGCTCGGCAACGCCCCGCTGGTGTGGAGCCACGCCGAGCTGGCCCGCGCCCTCTACGTGCTCGACGCCGCCGAGCGCCGCCACCGCTGGGGCACCGCGGGCCTGTGGGTCTGGAAGCTCCAGCGCTACGTGCGACTGCGGGCGGCGTCGGGGCGCGAGGACGCGGGGTAGGCCCGCCGAGGACGGGCACCACGTACCAGGACCAGCGAGAGGACCTGCGCATGCGCACCCGCACCCGACCGGCCGGACCGCCCGCTGCGGACATCCGGCCCGGACCCGGCGGCATCGGCCGCTCCGGCGGCCCGGCCGCCGAGGCGGTGTCCGACGCGCTGCGCCGGGGCGCCGGCGACTTCCTCGAGCAGCGCCGCCGCACCGCGCTGCTGCAGACCGCCGCGGCGGGGCTGC
>DATMKB010000189.1:0-3791 GCA_035553635.1 Mycobacteriales bacterium | reverse complement strand
CGGGCGACCTCGCTCTTGCTCCGGCCCTCGACCAGGACCGCGGTGACCACCAGTTGCGCCATGCCCATCGTCCACCCCAGGAGTTCGGGTGTGAACGATGTCCCGCGACAGGTGTGAACGATGTCCTGAACTCAGACACTGTCAGCCCGACGGTGAAAGCGCAGGGCCGCAGGCGGTCCGCCCTCTTAGGCGGGCCGCCTGCGGCGCCTCCGGGGGAGGTCAGCGCCGCCGCTTCTCCCGGACCTTCATGCTGATCTCGATGGGGCTCCCGGCGAAGCCGAAGTCCTCGCGCAGCCGGCGCTCGATGAACCGGCGGTAGCCCGCCTCGAGGAAGCCCGAGGTGTGCAGGACGAAGCGCGGCGGCCGGGTGGCCGCCTGCGTGGCGAACAGGACCTTGGGCTGCTTGCCGCCGCGGACCGGCGGCGGCGTCTGCGCGACGAGCTCGCCGATCCAGCTGTTGAGCCGGCTCGTGGGCACCCGGGACTCCCACCCGTCGAGGGCCATCTCGATGGCCGGTGCCAACTTGTCGACAGCGCGACCTGTCAGTGCGGAGACGTTGATGCGGGGCGCCCAGGCGACCCGGCCGAGCTCGCGCTCGATCTCCTTGGCGAGCTGCGGACGGCGGTCCTCGTCGACGAGGTCCCACTTGTTGAAGGCCAGCACGAGCGCCCGGCCGGCCTCGACCACCATGCCGATGACCCGCTGGTCCTGCTCGCTGATGGGCTCCGACGCGTCGAGCAGGACGAGCGCCACCTCAGCGGCGTCGATGGCGGCCGCGGTGCGCAGGCTCGAGTAGTACTCGGCGCCGGACGCGTGCGAGACGCGACGACGCAGGCCCGCCGTGTCGACGAAGCGGTACGTCGTCCCACCGATGTCGACGAGCGAGTCGACGGGGTCCCGGGTGGTGCCCGCGGTGCTGTCCACGACGACGCGCGTCTCGCCGGCGAGCCGGTTGAGCAGCGAGCTCTTGCCGACGTTGGGCCGGCCGACCAGCGCCACGCGGCGCGGGCCGTCCTCCTCCTCGAAGCGCTCGGCGGGCGTCTCGGGCAGCGCGTCGAGCACGACGTCGAGCAGGTCGCCGCTCCCCCGGCCGTGCAGCGCGCTCACCGGGTGCGGCTCGCCCAGGCCCAGCTGCCAGAGCACGGTGGCGTCGGCCTCGCCCCGCTCGTCGTCGACCTTGTTGGCGACCAGCACGACCGGCTTGCCGGCCTTGCGCAGGACCCGGACCACGGCCTCGTCGGCGTCGGTGGCGCCGACGGTGGCGTCGACGACGAACAGGACGGCGTCGGCCGCCGCGACGGCGACCTCGGCCTGGGCGGCCACCGCCTTCTGCAGGCCGACGGCGTCGGGGTCCCAGCCGCCGGTGTCGACGACGGTGAACCGGCGGCCGCGCCACTGGGCGTCGTAGGTGACGCGGTCGCGCGTGACGCCCGGGACGTCCTGCACCACCGCCTCCCGGCGGCCCAGGATGCGGTTCACGAGGGTCGACTTGCCGACGTTCGGCCGTCCGACGACGGCGAGCACCGGCTGGGGCGCCTCGGGGGTGTCGTGAGCGGGGGTCTCGGTCACCGGGCCTCCGCCTGGACGTGGGTGAGCAGGGCCTGCCGCAGCTGCTCGGCAGCGGCGTCGACGGTGCGGCGTGCGCGCGGGTCGCCGACGGCGTCGACGGTGACCGGGGAGCCGAAGCGCAGCACCACCGGCGCGCGCAGCCTCGGCCGCCACGTGCCGCGCGGCAGGGCCTCGGCCGTGCCGCTGAGCGCCACCGGCACGACCTGCGCACCGCTGCGCAGCGCGAGCCAGGCCAGGCCGGGCGTCACCGACTCGAGCCGACCGCTGCCGCGGGTGCCCTCGGGGAAGACGGCGAGCGCACCGCCGCGCTGGAGCACGGCCAGGCCGGCGCGCAGCGCCGAGCGGTCGGCCGTGCCCCGCTGCACCGGCACGACGTCGAGCCAGGCCCACAGTCGGGGCCAGGGCCCGACGAAGATCTCGCTCTTGGCGAGCACGGCCGTGCGGCGCGGTGCGAGCAGGAAGAGCAGCGGGCCGTCGAGGAATCCGCTGTGGTTGCCGGCGAGCAGGACCGGACCGGTGCGCGGCACGTGCTCCGTCCCCTCGAGCCGGACGGCGAACAGCGCTCGGGCCAGGCCGCTGCCGACGGCCCGGCAGGCGGCCGCCACCGCCGGACGGGCGGCGCTGCGCGGCGCGAGCGCCGCGACGGCGGTGCTCACCGGCCGGCCGCCGGCACGAGGCCGGCGTCGCGGGCCAGGTCCAGGACGCGGGCGATGACCTGCTCGGCGGACAGGCCGCTGCTGTCCAGGACGACGGCGCCCGGCGCGACAGCGAGCGGGCTGACCGCCCGGGCGCTGTCGAGGGCGTCGCGGCGGGCGAGGTCGGCGGCCACGGCGGCCTCCAGGCCGGCCGGGGCGGCGGCCGCCACGCCGGCGTCCGCGTCCCCCGCCCGGCGGCGGGCGCGCTCCTCCGGCGACGCGTCGAGGTAGACCTTGACCGCGGCGTCCGGGAGGACGACGGCCGCGATGTCGCGCCCCTCGACCACCGCGCCGTCGGTGCCGGCCAGGCGGCGCTGCAGGTCCACGAGCAGGCTGCGCACGTCCGGGACGGCGCTCACCGCGCTCACGGCTGCGGTGACGTCCGCGCCGCGCAGGGCCGTCGAGACGTCCTCGCCGTCGAGCGCGGTGGCGCTCGCCGTCGGGTCGGTCACCTGGTCGACGCGCACCCGGCGCGCCACCTCGGTGACCGCCGCCGGGTCGTCGAGCGGGACCCCGGCGCGCAGCACGGCCAGGGTGACGGCGCGGTACGTGGCGCCCGTGTCGACGTAGCGCCAGCCGAGCGCCCGGGCGACGCCGCGGGCGACCGTGCTCTTGCCGGAACCGGAGGGCCCGTCGAGCGCGACGGCCCGACTGGTCCCCGTCACGGGGTCGGCAAGCTCGTCGGGCGCACACCGCCAGCCTAGCGAGCGGCGAGGCGGCCGCCGGTACCTGCGCCGGCCTGACGCGGCGTCAGCCGCCGACGACGTCGAACCCGGCGGCGGCCAGCGCCTCGCGTGCCTGCGCGGCCTCGCCGGCGTCGACGAGCAGCTCGAGCAGCCCGCGCGGGCGCCCGGGCAGGTGCTCGACCCGCAGGTCCTCGACGTTGACGCCCGCGGCGGCGGCCGCCTGCAGCGCGGCGGCCAGCTGTCCGGGCTCGTCGGGGACGTCGACGACCACGCGGTCGAGCCGGTGCGGCCCCGAGCGGGACTTCAGCGGGAGCCGGGACCGGCCGCGCGCGCCGCGCTCGAGCAGGTCGACGACCGCCCGGGCGGCGGTCTCGTCCTCGGGCCGGTCGGCCAGGGCCGTGAGCGCGTCGCCGAGCGCGTGCAGGTCGGCGGCGAGCGCCTGCACCAGCGGCCCGACCTCGGCGGCGTTGCGGGTGAGCACCTCCCGCCACAGCGCGGAGTCGCTGGCGGCGACGCGCGTGGTGTCCTGCACGCCCGGGCCGGCCAGCCGGAGCGCCTCGTCGCCGGCGCCCTCGAGGCGGGCGGCCAGTGCGCTCGCCGCCACCTGCGGCAGGTGGCTGACCAGGGCCACCGCGCGGTCGTGCTCCTCCGGCGACATGAGCACCGGCACGGCGCCGCACCGCGCCGCCAGCCAGGCGACGTCCGCCACGGCGTCCGGGGCCGTCCGCGGCCCCGGGCAGAGGACCCAGGGCCGGTCGAGGAAGAGCCGGCCGAGGGCGGCCGCGGGTCCGCGGATCTCGCGGCCGGCCATGGGGTGGCCGCCGCAGAGCCGGTCGACCGG
>DATMKB010000188.1:0-5917 GCA_035553635.1 Mycobacteriales bacterium | reverse complement strand
CGTCGTGCGGCAGCTGCAGCAGGTCCTCGACGAGCGGGTCGTGGGTGCCGCCGGCCCGGGTCCACAACGCGCGCAGGGCGGCGCCCACCTGCGGGTCGGCGACCTCGACGCGGCGCAGCCGCATGCAGCGGCCGTCGTCGGGCGAGCACCACCGCGAGCGCGGCGACGGCGACGGCGCCCGCGACGAGCGCCGGTCCGGCGCCGACCCACAGCGCGAGCGGCAGCGCCGGGCGGCCGGGGGCGAGCGGTGCGGTGGTCATGGGTCCTCCGGGGGTCAGGCGGCGGGTGTGACGCAGACCACGATGGAACCGCGTCAGGAGTTGTGCAACTCGGCCTGCCCGGAGGAGCGCTCAGCACACGTGGCGGCCCCGCAGGCCGGCCGGCCGGGCCGGGTCGAGCACCGCCCGCAGGACGCCGTCGGGGCCCGGGCCCTCCTCGGCGAAGCCCAGTCGGCGCAGCAGCGCGCGCGAGGCGGCGTTGCCGGCGTCGACCTCCGCGGCGACCCGCCGGGCGCCACCGGCGGCGAGGGTCCACGCCACGAGCAGCCCCACGGCCTCGGTGCCCAGGCCCCGCCGCCGGGAGCCCGGGGCGAGCCCGTAGCCGACCTCGACCTCGCCCCGCAGGTCGGGCCAGCCCTTCCAGCCGCACTCCCCGACGACCGTGCCGCCCGGCAGCACCACCAGCCAGGTCCGCCACGGCGGCGGGCTCGCGGCCGGGCCGTGCAGCGCCGTGGCGGTGCCCTCGTGCGGCCAGCCGTCCGCCGCGCGCAGGTCGGCCTCGGCCAGGGCCGTCGCGGCGTCCTGCCCGCCCACGACGGCCGTCGCGACGGCCGGGGGCACCGGCACGAGCGCGAGCCGCGCGCCGGCGAGCCGGGGGTCCGGCGCGGGCGTCACGCGGGGTCGGCGGCCGGCTCGGGGTCGGGCGCGGTGAGGGCCGCGGCGAGCCGGGCGGCCACGAGGTCGACCTGCCACGGGCGGACGCCGCTGGTCCGCAGCGCGGCGCGGACGGCCTCCTCGTCGACGTCGACCGGCGGGGTCCAGGCGAGCCGGCGCACCGCCTCCGGCTGCACGAGGTTCTCCGGCGGCATGCGCAGCGACTCGGCCAGGCCGGTGACGGCGGCCCGGGCGCGGGCCAGCCGGCGGGCGGCCACGGGGTCGCGCTCGGCCCAGCGGGCCGGCGGCGGCGGGCCGTCGCCGCCCGCCACCGGTGCGGGCAGCCGGTCCTCGGGCAGCGCGGCCGCCGACTGCAGCGCGTCGAACCAGGTCTGCACGTGCCGCCGGGTGGAGCGGCCGCCGAAGACGGGCACCTCGAGCAGGGCCTGCGGCGTCGCGGGGGCGGCGAGCACGGCGGCGACGATGGCGGCGTCGGGCAGGATGCGCCCCGGTGCGACGTCGCGGCGGCGTGCCATCGCGTCGCGCGCCTCCCACAGCGCCCGCACGGCCGCCAGCTGGCGCCGGTTGCGCATGCGGTGGATGCCGGAGGTGCGTCGCCACGGCTCGGCCCGCGGACCGGCCGGGGGAGCGGTGCGCACCGCCTCGAACTCCTCCTGCGCCCAGGCGAGCTTGCCCTGCCCGCGCAGCTCCGCCTCGAGGGCGTCGCGCAGCTCGACGAGCACCTCGACGTCGAGCGCGGCGTAGACGAGCCAGGCCTCCGGCAGCGGGCGGGTGGACCAGTCCGCGGCGGAGTGCCCCTTCTCCAGCCGCAGGCCGAGGACGTTCTCCACCATGGCGCCGAGGCCGACCCGGTCGAAGCCGGCGAGCCGGCCGGCGAGCTCGGTGTCGAACAGCCGCGGCGGCACCATGCCGACCTCGGCCAGGCAGGGGAGGTCCTGGCTCGCGGCGTGCAGCACCCACTCGTCGTCCTGCAGGACCTCGGACAGGCCGGACAGGTCGGGGCAGGCGATCGGGTCGACGAGCGCGGTGCCCGCGCCGCGCCGCCGCAGCTGCACGAGGTACGCGCGCTGGGAGTAGCGGTAGCCCGAGGCGCGCTCGGCGTCGACGGCGACCGGGCCGGTGCCGGCCGCGAAGCGCGCGACGACCTCGGCGAGCGCGGGGCCGCTGGCGGTGACCGGCGGCACGCCCTCGCGGGGGACCAGCAGCGGCTCGGCCGCGCTGTCCTGCGCCGTGCTCTGCACGGCCTCGGGCGTCGTCACGAGTGCGCAGACTAGGACGGACGGGCCGCGGGGCCCGTCAGCGACGGGCCGGAGGACGCCTCAGCGGATGACGCCGGCCCGCATCGCGAGCGCCACCATCTCCGCGCGGTCGCCGGTGCCGAGCTTGCGGGCGATGCGCGCCAGGTGGCTCTTGACCGTCAGCGCCGAGAGCCCGAGGGCGTCGCCGATCTGCTTGTTGCTCTGGCCGTCGGCGACCAGGCGCAGGACCTCGACCTCGCGGCCGGACAGCTCGCTGACGCCGGTGTCGACGGGGCTGCCGCGCAGCCCGGCGGCCAGCAGCGACGCCACCGACGGGTCGGCGTACACGCCGCCGTCGAGCACCCGGCGGACGCCGTCGGCGACGACGACCGGCGAGGCGGACTTGAGCAGGTAGCCCTGCGCGCCGGCGACGAACGCGGCGCGCACGCTGTAGGGGTCGTCGGCGGCCGACAGCACGACCAGGCGCTGCCAGCCGGCGGCGCGCAGGTCGGCGAGCAGGTCCAGGCCCGAGCCGTCGGGCAGGCCGAGGTCGAGCAGGCACAGCTCGCGCGGCCCGGACAGGTTGGCGCGGGCCCGGGCCTCGCCGATGGTGGCCGCCTCGACGACCTCGGTGGCGCCCATGGCGCGCAGCCGGGAGACCATCGCCTCCCGGACGAGCGGGTGGTCGTCGACGACCATCGCGGAGAACGCAGGGGCGCCGGGGCGCGGGGCCTGCGCCGGGATGCTGTCGACGCCCGTGCTGCTGTGCACGGGGCTCTCGAGACCGGCCGTCACGACGTCCTCCACAGGTGCTCCTCGTCGGCTGCGGACCGGGACCGGTGCGCCGCTCCCGACCGTGATCGGCGCGGGGGTGCCTCTCCTGTAGCCCGTGCGGGTGAGCAGCGGTGGTGCCTGCGTCCGTCGTGGCCCCGCACCCGTGCGTCCCCCCACCCGTGCGGTGGGTGCACGGTACGCCGAACGGGCGATCCTGCACAGGTCTGCTGCAGCCGTCCGTGCGCGCCGCCGATGGTCCGCCGACGGGACGCACGGGACGTGCTGCGCCGCCTGCGGCCGCTGGTTCACCCGTCCGGCCCAGCGGAGGGGGCCCGGACGGCGTCCCGGATGCGTCAGGATGCCGCGTGCGCCAGATGCGCACGCGATCGGCAGGACACCGACGGTCGACAGGGAGGAGGCGCCGTGCAGGAGCGGTCCGCACGGCCCGACGCGCCCCGACCGGTCCGACGCCGCGTCCCGCACGGGCCCGCGGCCCGGGTCAGCGCCGTCGCGCTGCTCGCCGGCGTGCTCGCGCTGGTCCTCGCCGTGCGCGAGGGGTGGTCGTCCCCCGCCTGGTACGCCCTGCCGCTGCTGGCGGGCGTCGTCGCGGTGGCGGAGGTCGCGGTCGTCCACCTGCACTTCGGCCGGCAGCGCTGGACCTTCTCCCTCACCGAGGGCGCGCTCGGCGCCGCCTGGGTGGCGGCCACCGGCGCCTGGACCGTGGCCGCGGTCGTGCTCGGCGTGCTGGCCGCGCAGGTGCTGCGCCACCAGCCGCGGCTCAAGCTCGTCTACAACACGGCCCAATTCGGCGCCGCGACCGCCGTGGGCACCACGGTGGCCTCGGCTGCCGGTGGCGGCATCGGCGGCGCGGTCGCCGGCATGGTCGGCTTCTTCGTCGTCAACCACGGCCTGGTCGGCGTCGCCGTCTCGCTGACGTCGTCGCGCCGGCTCGTGCCGCTGCTCGCCTCGAGCGCGCCGCTCTCGGCGGTGCACACCGCCGGCAACAGCAGCATCGGCCTGCTGGCCGCCTACCTCGCGGGCGCCGCCCCGGCCGGGCTCCTCGGGCTCGTCGTGCCGCTGGCGCTGCTGTGGACCTCCTACGACCAGCAGACCCGCCGCAGCGCGGAGGCCCGGCTGTTCGCCGAGCTGGCCCGCGGCCAGGAGCGGGCCAGCGGCCGCTCCACCGACGTCTCGGCGCAGGTGGTGCTCACCGCCGCCGCCCGGCTGCTCGGCGGTGCCGACGTCGAGATGGTGCTGCTCGCCGCCGACGGGCCGGTGCGCTACGCCGGCGACGAGACGGGCGTGCCGGAGCGGCGCCGGGTCGACCCGGACGCCTTCGACGCCCCCTGGGTGGTGCGCGCGCTGCGCTCCGGCGGGGTGAGCACGGGCCACGACGACGGGCGGCCGTTCGTCTCCGCCGTGGTGGGCGACCGGGGCAGCCCGCTGGCCGTCCTCGTGGCCCGGCGGCCGCCCGGCGCGGCCGGCTTCGGCCGCCGCGAGGCCCGGCTCGCCGAGGTGCTCGTCGGCCAGGCCGAGAGCTGGCTGCAGGTCTCGGAGCTGTCCGCCCAGACCGCCGCCGCGCAGGCGCAGGCCGCCGCCACCGAGCAGGCCGCCGGGCAGACCGCCCGGGCGCTCGGCGACCTGGGCGCGGCCGCCGCGCCGTCGCTGCGCGTGCTGCGGGAGTCGGCCGAGCGGCTGGCCCGCCTCGCCGGCACCGCCGACCCTGCTGCCGGCGTCGACGCGATCGTCGAGGAGCTCCACCTCGTCGAGCGCGCCGTCGCCTCCGTGCTGGGCGCCATCGCGCTCGCCGCCGAGCCCGACCTCGCCCGGCTCCGCGGCGGGGCGGGCGCCCGGTCGCCGAGCTGCCCCGACCCGCCGCGACGGACTGGACCACCACGGGCGTCCTGCGGTGAGGCGGTCGCGGACGGCCGGGCTGCCGCTCGCCGTGTGGGCCGGCCTGCTGTCGGGCGGCCCCGTGGTGCTCGGCTGCGCGGTCACCGCGACGGTGCTCGCCCTCACCGGGCGGCTCGGCGCCGTCGCCGCCGAGGCGCTGGCCGCCGGGGCCTGCGCCGGGCTCGTGCTGTCCGTCGTCTCGGTCGTGGCGGCGCAGCGGCTCGCCGAGGCGCTGCGCGCCCTGCACTCCGACGCCCTGCAGCGCCTGTCCGACCCCGCCGCCCCCGTCACCCGCCCCGGCCGGCGCCCCGTCGCGGCCCGGGCCGCCGTCGAGCTCGCCGAGCTGTCCCGCACGCTCGACGCCCTGCACCTGCGCGTGCGCGTCGCCGACGAGGTGGGGGAGCGGCACCGGCGCGACGCCGAGACCGTCGGCGCCGGCGTCTTCGAGATGCTCAGCGGCCTGGTGGCCGCCGAGGAGGGCGCCCGCGGGCAGCTCGCCGCGGAGCTGCACGACACCGTCGCCCAGTCGCTCATGATCGCGCGCGGCATCCTCGCCGGCGGCACGGCGTCGGCCGCCGAGGTGGCCCGGCTGTCCGACTACGTCGAGGACGCCGAGGAGCAGGTGCGCGCCGTCATGGCCCGCACCCGGCCGCCGGTGCTGCGCGACGGCGACCTCGCCTCGGCGGTCGCGGTGCTGCGCGCCGACCTCGCCGCCCGCTACGGGCTCGACGTCGCCCTGCGCTGGCCCGACGAGGCGCACCCGCTGCCGCTGGCCTCCGCCGTCACGCTCTACCGCTTCTTCCAGGAGGCGCTGCTCAACGTCGTCAAGCACGCCGACGTCGACGACGCCGAGGCCGGCCTCGAGATCGCCGACGACGCCGTCGTGGCGTGGGTGCGCGACGAGGGCCCGGGCTTCGAGCCGGCGGCCGTGCGCCCCGACCGCGGCCGGCACGTGGGCCTCGGGCTGCTGCGCGACCGCGCCCGCCTGGCCGGCGGCAGCCTCGAGGTGGTCAGCGCCGTCGGGGCCGGCACGACGGCCGCGCCCGAGCGCGAGCCGCACGTCCCCGACGTCGTGCCGCCGCAGCGCGCCGGCTCGCTCGACCCGGCCTGAGCCGGGTC
>DATMKB010000187.1:0-2656 GCA_035553635.1 Mycobacteriales bacterium | reverse complement strand
CGCTTCGACCTCTGCCTGCAGCGGCTGCGCGACCTCGGCGCCACCGCGCTCGTCGAGGCCGCGCCCGGCGGGACCCTCACCGGCATCGCGGCCCGCGAGCTGCCCGGCACGCCGGCCGTCCCACTGCGCACGCCCGACGACCTCGACGCCGCCCGCGCGCTCATGGCCGCCGTGCCGGTGCCGGCGTGAGCGCCCGCATCACCGGCCTGGGCGCGCACCGCCCGGCGCACCGGGAGGACAACACGGCCGTCGCCGCCCGCACCGGCTCCTCCGACACGTGGATCCGCGAGCGCAGCGGCATCGTCACGCGCGGCGTCGCCGCCGACGGAGAGGGCGTCGTCGAGATGGCCGCCTCGGCAGGCCAGAAGGCCCTGGCCGACGCCGGCGTCGACCCGGCCGACGTCGGGCTGGTCCTCCTCGCGACCACGACGCTGCTGCGGCTCACCCCCGCCGGCGCGCCGGAGGTGGCGCACCGCCTGGGCGCCGCGTCCGCCGGCGCGCTCGACCTCGGCGCCGCGTGCACCGGCTTCACCTACGGCCTGGCCCTGGCAGCCGACGTCGTCGGCGGCGGCACCGCCGAGCACGTGCTCGTGGTCGGCGCCGAGCGGTTCCGCGACGTCGTCGACCCGCACGACCGGACCACGGCGTTCCTGTTCGGCGACGGCGCCGGAGCAGCGGTGGTGAGCCGCAGCGACCGGCGCGGCGTCTTCCCCGCCGTGTGGCTGCACGACGGCAGCGCCGCCGAGGCCATCCGCACCGAGGGCGTGCCGCAGGTGGTGCGCATGGAGGGCCGCGCGGTCTACCGCTGGGCGACCACGACCGTGCCGGGCCTGGCCCGCCGCGCGTGCGCGGCCGCGGGTCTCGAGCTGGACGACCTCGCGGCGTTCGTGCCGCACCAGGCGAACCTGCGCATCACCGAGGCCGTCGTCCGGCAGCTCGGCCTGCCCGACCACGTCGCCGTCGCCGACGACGTCGTCGACTCCGGCAACACGAGCGGGGCGTCCGTGCCGCTCGCCCTCGCCCGCCTGCGCGAGCAGGGACGGGTCAGCCCCGGCGACCCCGTGCTCCTCGCCGGCTTCGGCGCCGGCCTCACCGCGGCCGCCCAGGTCGTGCTCTGCCCGTGACCACCACCCACCCCCGGAGGACCCCCATGACCGTCACCACCGAGAACGACCTGCTCCACGGCCTCGCCGAGGTCCTGCACGAGGTCGCCGGCACGCCGGCCGACAAGGTCGTGCCGTCGGCGCGCTTCGACTTCCACCTCGACATCGACAGCCTGACCATGGTCGAGGTCGTCGTCGCGTGCGAGGAGCGCTTCGGCGTCACCATCCCCGACGAGGCGCTCGAGGACATCGGCACCGTCGGCGACGCGCTCACCTACATCGCCAACGCCGGCGCGGCTGCATGACGGCGGCCGTCACCGGGCTCGGCGCGCTGACGCCGCTCGGGCCGGACGTCGCCGCGCTCACCGAGGGGCTGCGGACGTCGCGCTCCGGCGTGCGCCGCCTCGACGGCGAGGAGTACGCCGCGCTCCCCGCCCGGCTCGCCGCGACCTGCGACCTCGACGGCCGGCTCGACCGCGTCGAGGCCCGCACGCTCGACCGCGTGCAGCAGCTCGCGCTCGTCGCGGCGCGCGAGGCGTGGGCCGACGCCGGCGCCCCCGACGTCGCGCCCGAGCGCCTCGCCGTCGTGCTCGGCTCGGGCATCGGCGGCGCGCTGACGCTGCTGAGCCAGTACGACGTGCTGCGCGACAAGGGGCCGCGGCGCGTGTCGCCGCACCTCGTCCCGATGCTCATGCCGAACGGACCGGCCGCCACCGTCGGGCTGGAGCTCGGCGCACGCGCCGGCGTGCACTGCCCGGTCAGCGCCTGCGCCTCGGGCGCCGAGGCGATCGCGGTCGCGCTCGAGCTGCTGCGCAGCGGCCGCGCCGACGTCGTCGTCACCGGCGGCGCCGAGGCCTGCGTGCACCCGCTGCCGATGGCCGGGTTCGCGCAGATGCGCGCGCTCTCGACCCGCAACGACGAGCCGGAGGCGGCCAGCCGCCCGTACGACAAGGGCCGCGACGGGTTCGTGCTCGGCGAGGGCGCGGGCGTGCTCGTGCTCGAGACCGAGGAGCACGCCCGGGCGCGCGGCGCCCGCGTGCACGCCCGGCTCGCCGGCGCCGGCCTGACCAGCGACGCGCACCACGTCACCGCGCCGGACCCCGCCGGCACCGGTGCGGCCCGCAGCATCGCGCTCGCGCTGCGCCACGCCGGCGTCGCGCCGTCGGAGGTCGGGCACGTCAACGCGCACGCCACCTCCACCCCGCTCGGCGACGTCGCCGAGGCGCGCGCGCTGGCGCTGGCGCTCGACGGGCACCGCCCCGCCGTCACCGCGACGAAGTCGTGCACCGGGCACCTGCTCGGCGCCGCCGGCGCGGTCGAGGCCGTCGCCACCGCGGTCGCCCTGCGCGACGGCGTCGTGCCGCCGGTGCGCAACCTCGACGACCCCGACGACGAGGCCGACGTGGACGCCGTCCGCCTCGTCCCGCGCGAGCTCGTGCACGACGTCGCGCTGTCGACGTCGTTCGGCTTCGGCGGGCACGACGTGTCGCTGGTGCTGACGCGGTGACCGCCGCCCTGCTCGAGGCGGTCGACCGCCGCCCGCACGTGCAGCG
>DATMKB010000186.1:0-2348 GCA_035553635.1 Mycobacteriales bacterium | reverse complement strand
GATGATGCACGCGAAGGTCATGACGGTGGACGGGCTCGTCGCGGTCATCGGCTCGGCCAACCTCAACCGCCGGTCGCTCGCGCACGACGAGGAGGTCGTGCTCGCCGTGCTCGACCCGGAGGTCGCCGTCGCGCTGGAGGGCGACTTCCGGCGCGACCTCGAGCGCAGCGAGCGCATCGAGCCGCGCCGCTGGCGCGACCGCCCGGTGCGCCAGCGGGTCGCCGAGCAGGTCGGCGCGGCGCTCAAGCACTGGATGTAGCGCCGCTCTCGTTTCGTGCTCCACGCCGATCATGGGGAAGCTGCCCGGCCGCACGGCGTGTCGCGCGCAACCTCTCCATGATCGGCGCATCCGGGGGCGGCGCGGGGGAAGTCGAAGAACGGGGAGCGCGCGTCAGGGGCGGACGAGCCGCCAGGCGCCCGGCTCGACGCGCCACGTGCGGCGGCCGGTGCACGCGTCGCCCAGCTCGCCGTCGGCGTTGACCTCGACCGGCCCGCCCGAGACGACGACCTCCCGCCCGCGGGCCGACCGCACGTGCGGCGAGCGCAGGTGCTCGCCGGCCTGCAGCGCGGCCCCGAAGGCCACCCGCTCGAAGGGCCGCACGGCCGTGGACACCATGACGTCGAGCAGCCCGTCGTCCGGGACGGCCTCCGGGTGCAGCGGGTGGCCGCCGCCGATGCCCGGGCCGTTCGCGATGCCGACCATGAGCGTGCGGCGGTCGCTGACGAGCTCGCCGTCGACCTCCACCCGCAGGTGCGTGCCGGTGGCGCGGAAGCCCGCGGCCACCGCCCCGAGCGGGTAGGCCAGCGGGCCGAGCCGCGGCTTGAGCCGGGCCGCCTTCTGCGCCGCCTCCGCCCCGACGCCCAGGTGGACGGCGTTCACGGCCACCCCGCCGTCGCTGTCGACGACGAGGTCGAGCGGCCGCGGGGTGCCGGTGACGGCGAGGCGCGCCGCCTCGGCGGGGTCGAGCGGGATGCCCAGGGCCCGGGCGAGGTCGTTGCCGGTGCCGAGCGGCACGAGCGCGAGGTCGGCGCGGTCGAGCTCGCCGAGCGCCCGCAGC
Organism: Mycobacteriales bacterium; assembly: GCA_035553635.1. Classification (GTDB taxonomy): domain Bacteria; phylum Actinomycetota; class Actinomycetes; order Mycobacteriales; family SCTD01; genus DATLGD01. Next base: position 1,290 of record DATMKB010000186.1, on the reverse strand, counting down.
CGGGACACCACCAGGTGCAGGCTGCCGTCGCCGCCGGCCACCACCACCCGCCGCCGGCCGGCGCGCGACAGGGCGGCGTCGAGCTCCTCCGGCGTGGCCGTCTCGACCGACTCGCAGGCGCCGGCCTCGTCGAGCGCCGCCCGCGCGGCGGCCACCGCCTCGGCGTCGGCGCTGCCGGCCCGGGCGCTCGCGAGGAGCAGGGTGGGGGTCACGGTCGGCTAGCCTTCCCCCGCACAGCCCCTGGCGCACACGCGCCCGGGGCTCAGTCATGACCAGGGAGTGCCGCATGCCCGCGCTCGTGCTGCTCGGCGCCCAGTGGGGCGACGAGGGCAAGGGGAAGGCCACCGACCAGCTCGGCAGCACCGTCGACCTCGTGGTGAAGTTCAACGGCGGCAACAACGCCGGCCACACCGTCGTCGTCGGCGACGAGAAGTACGCCCTGCACCTGCTGCCGAGCGGCATCCTGTCGCCGGGGTGCACGCCGGTCATCGCCAACGGCGTCGTGGTCGACCTCGCGGTGCTGTTCTCGGAGATCGAGGGGCTCGAGGCCCGCGGCGTCGACACCTCGAAGCTGGTGCTCAGCGCGAACGCGCACCTCATCCCGCGCTACAACCGCACGCTCGACCAGGTCACCGAGCGCTTCCTCGGCAAGCGCCGCATCGGCACCACCGGCCGAGGCATCGGCCCCACCTACGCCGACAAGATGAACCGCGTCGGCATCCGCGTGCAGGACCTGTTCGACGAGGGGATCCTGCGCCAGAAGGTCGAGGGCGCGCTCGAGGTCAAGAACCAGGTGCTCGTCAAGGTCTACAACCGCAAGGCGATCGCCGTCGACGAGGTGGTCGAGGACCTGCTGTCCTACGCCGACCGGGTGCGACCGATGGTCGCGGACACCTCGCTGCTGCTCAACACCGCGCTCGACGAGGGCCGGACGGTGGTGCTCGAGGCCGGCCAGGCGACGCTGCTCGACGTCGACCACGGCACCTACCCGTTCGTGACGTCGTCGTCGGCCACCGCGGGCGGGGCCTGCACCGGCTCGGGCATCCCGCCGACCCGCGTCGACAAGGTCGTCGCGGTGGTCAAGGCGTACACCACCCGGGTCGGCGAGGGGCCGTTCCCCACCGAGCTGACTGGCCCTGGTCCGGATGGCGCCGACGGCGAGCGGCTCCGCACCAACGGCGGGGAGTTCGGCACGACCACCGGCCGGCCGCGCCGCTGCGGCTGGTACGACGCCGTCATCGCCCGGTACGCCGCGCGGGTCAACGGCGTCACCGACTTCGTGCTCACCAA
>DATMKB010000185.1:0-13172 GCA_035553635.1 Mycobacteriales bacterium | reverse complement strand
GTCGCCGACGCCGCCCGGCGCACGCCGGAGCTCGCGGCGGTCCGCGCCCTCGTCCTCGCGGCGCTCGCGGACGGCCGCGCCGGGCTCGAGGAGCTCTCGGCGGAGCGGGACGACGGCGAGTCGCGCGGGCGGGCGCACCTCACGACGGCCGTCCGCGACGCTGGCCGGGGCGCGCGCTCCGCGCCGGAGGCCGAGGCCGCAGACGCCCTGCTCGCCCTGCCGGACGGCGTGCTGCCGCCCTTCGTCCTCAACCCGCGGCTGGTGCTCGAGGGCCGGCTGCTCGGGGTCCCCGACGGCTACCTGCCCGGCACGGGCCTGGGCTGGGAGGTCGACTCCGTGCGCCACCACGGGTCGTCGCGGGACCTCGCCGCGACGCTCGACCGCCACGCCCGCTTCGCCGACGCCGGCGTCGAGCTCCTCCACGTGGTGCCGGCCGTCCTGCGCCGCGAGCCGGCCGCGTGGGCGCGGCAGGTGGCGGCCCGTGCCGCGCACCGGCGGGCGTCCGGGCGCGGCGACCCGGACGGGCTCGAGGTCGTGCTCACCGGCCCCCTCCTCCGGTGATCGTGAGCGCGGATCCGCACTCCGCCGGGCTCAGCAGTGCGGATCGCGCATCACGATCAGCGGTGGGGGGTCAGCCGCGGCGGCGCAGCGCTGCGGCCACCCCGAGGAGCACCACGCCCCCCAGCGCGACCGCCGGCAGGCCGGTCGCGGGGAGCCGCCGGACCGGCGCGGCCACCACCGACGGCGCGCGCGGCACCGGCGCCGCGCCACCCTCCGACCGCGCGGCCGTGAACGCCACCACCTGCTGGAAGGTCGGCCGGTTCTGCCAGTCGATCTGCCGCGTGCCCACGACGCCGGCCGTCGTCGGGCGGATGTTGTCCTGCGCCTTGGCGTAGGTCCAGCGCGAGGAGTCGGGCGTCCCCTGCTGGGCGGCCTCGCGCGCGACCGCCGCGGTGAAGGACGCCCGCACCGACGCGCGGCAGGCGGTGAGGTCGCCGCAGTAGGCCCGCGACGGCGCCGCCACCACCGGCCGGCCCAGCACGCGGCGCAGCTCCTTGGAGGCGTAGCCGTACCAGGCGACGTTGTTCCAGGCCGAGCCCAGGCCGAGCCGGGGGTGGTCGTCGAGCGGCTGGGGCAGCGCGTCGACGAGCGGCCCGAGCTCGGGGCGCAGCACCTCGCGGGCCACCGACGAGCCGTCGGCGCCCTGCCACCACTCGTCGAACAGCGCGATGGCGGCCGCGTGCGTGTAGGCGCCGTCGCGGTCGCGGTCCTCGCGGTACGGGTCGGCCGCCCACGCGCGCAGCAGCGCCACCTCAGGGCTGGCCGGCAGGTCGAGGACGTCGAGCAGCAGCGGCAGGAGCACCTCGGCGCGCAGGTCGGCCAGCGCGGCGTCCGCGACGGCGCCGACGAGCCCGGTGCGGGTCACCGGGCCGGCCGCCATGAGGTCGCGGACCCGCCGGTCGAGCAGGAGCGAGCGGTACACCGGCCCGTAGCCCCAGGTGCCGTCGGCGGCCGAGAAGGCCGGCGCCTGCTTGTTGTTCCACGACGACAGGAAGCCCTGCGCGGGGTTGAGGTCGCGGGCGTGCCGCTCCTCCGGCAGGAAGCCGGTCCAGTCGAAGGCCGGGTCGCCCCAGCGCGGCAGGTCGGGGTTGTGGCCGGCCGCCCGCACCGGCAGCAGGCCGGAGCCGTAGTAGGCGATGTCGCGGGCGTCGGCGTAGAACCAGTTGAAGGTGTAGTCGACGCCGGCGAAGGCGCGCATGAACGACGCGGCGTCGCGGGTGAAGTCCGGGTCGTTGATGCGGGCGAAGCCGATGGCGCTGTCGAGCTCGCGGCCGTAGGTCGAGCGCTGCAGCACGACGGCCACCGGCGCGCCGCTCACGGTCGCCCGCTCCTGCACGATGCCGTGCCGGGTGCGCTCGACGAGCAGGCGCACCCGCTGCGGCGGGCCCTGCCCGCCGGCCGAGGGCAGGGCGAGCTCCTCGTGCACGTAGCTGTCGAACGGCGTGCAGGTGCTGCCGACGAGGTAGCCGTCGCTGTCGAGGGTCGCCGGCGACCCGTCGAGCGAGCACAGCCGCTCGACGACGGTGTCGACGTTGTCGCTCGACGCCGACGTCGCCGACCACGCGTAGTCGACGCCGTGCCCGAGCTGCACGACGAGCTGCGTGCCGGCGAAGGAGACGCCCCGGGCGGCGATGCCCGGCCCGCGCAGCGACACCTCGGTGAGCAGCTGCGGGGTGAAGTAGCCGGTCTGCGGCCCGAACACGACGAGCGGGCTGCCGGTGGCCGTGCGGTCGGCGCCGACGAGCAGGGCGTTGCTCATGCCGGGGTCGCCGCCCAGCCCGAGGTCGATCGGCCCGAACGGCCCGTCCACGACGGCAGGCCGCGGCGCGGCGGCGGCCAGCGGCAGGGCCGGCGGCAGGGTCAGCGAGGACCCGGCGTCGGCGCCGGTGCTCGGGCGGGTGGGGCCGTCGAGGTCGAGCAGCGCCGCGCCGGGCGCCGTCGGGTCGACCGGCGCGCCCTCGTACGGGAAGGGCCGGGTGGCCGACGTGGGCGCCTCGGGGTCGTTGCGGAACCGCAGGTCCTCGAACACCGCCCGCGCCGCCTCGACGCCGTACGCCCGCGCCAGCTGCTGGAACCAGCGGGCGTTGCGCGCCTCCGTGCCGCCGCCCTTGCCGAAGATCCCGCCGACGAGCGAGGCGATGTAGACGACGTCGGACCGGACGAAGTCGGTGGGCGGGTTGCCCAGCGCCGCGTACTCGACCGGGCAGTCCGGGCCGAAGCCGGCGCCCGGCTGCGACTCGCCGACCGGGAGCGGCAGCCCGAAGGCGCCGGGGCACAGCGCCCGCTGCGCGGCGTTGATGCCCTCGAGGAAGGCGTCGAGCCGGCGCAGCAGGGCGGGCGCCTCGTCGGGGTAGCGCGCGAGCACCCGGTCGAGCTGGGCGTCGGCCTCCTCGCGCGTGTAGGCGGCCGCGCGCAGCTGGCCGCGGTCCATGGCGACGTTGGCCGGGGAGGCTCCGAGGAACTCGGCCGCCCGGGCGGCGCCGACGTGCCGGAGCAGGTCGGTGAGGAACATCCGGTCCTGGGTGCCGGCGTAGCCCGCGCCGTACGCGACGTCCTCGGCGGTCTCGCCGGTGACGAACGGGACGCCGAAGCGGTCGCGCCGGATGACGACGCCCTCGCGCGGCCGGACCTCGCTGACGGCCTGGTCCTCAGGCAGGTCGATCGCGGCGTCCTTGTAGAACCGCGGCAGGTCCTCCTCGGTGATCGACGCCGGGTCCACGGTGGCGAGCGCGTCGTACATCTCGAGCTGGTCGGCGAAGTTGCGCGGCGTCGTCGGCGTGGCCTGCCGCGACGGGCCGACGGCCAGCGCCTGCGGCACGGAGACGTTGCCCCGCGAGCCCGGCGGCAGCACGTTGAGGACGGCGCCGCCCTCGTCGGGCGCGGGGGCGGCCTGCGCCCCGGCCGGGACCGACGGCGCGAGCAGGACGAGCGGGGCGAGCGCGAGGAGCAGGGCGGGACGGCGGCGCACAGGGGCTCCCGGGAGAGCGGCCGCGGCGGGGCCCGTCCCGTGACGGCGCGGCGGGACGGAGCATGGCAGGGCCGGCGTCAGCCCGCCCAGCGGCCCGTCGTGAACAGGAGCACCCCGACGGCGCACAGCGGCACCGCCACCGCGAGGTACGCCGGCAGCACCCAGCGCGGCCGGGCGCCGGCGAGCAGCACCCACAGCGGGAACCACAGCAGGGTCGAGCGGGCGACGGACAGGTAGAACGTCGACGTCGCGAGCGTCCCGACGGTGAGCCCGACGTAGACGGCCTCGGCCCACCGCCGGCGGACGGCGAGCAGCACCACCAGCCCGACGCCGACCGCCACCGCCGCCACCTCGAGCCGGGCGACGTGGGCGAACGCCCCCGTGCCCTCGGCCATCGCGAGCGTCGTCCGCAGGGCGTCGACCGGCCAGGTGAGCCGCCGGTCCCAGCCCTCCTCCTGGGCGGCGAGCCAGCGCAGCGGGTCGCCGGTGGTGCGCCACAGGAAGGCGGCGTAGCCGAGCACCGGCGCGAGCGGCAGGAGCAGCCAGGGCAGGTCGCGCCGCCGGCCCGACGTCACGCACAGCACCGCCAGGCCCGCGACGAGGAAGACGCCGTTGACCCGCACCGCGCAGGCGCCCGCGGCCAGGACGGCGGCGAGCGCCCAGCGGCCCGACCGCCCGGCCAGCCAGGCCGGCAGCGCGAGGGCCAGCCACAGGGCCTCGGTGTACCCGGCGAACAGGAAGACCGCCGACGGCGACACGAGCAGCAGCAGCACCGCGCGCGGCCCGTCGACGCCGTCGAGGACGGCCAGCCGGGACAGCGCGACCACCGCTACCGCGCCGGCGAGCAGCGACACGAGCAGCCCGGCGGCGGTCCAGTCGGGGACGACCGCGTGCACGGCCCGCAGCACGAGCGGGAACCCGGGGAAGAACGCCTCGACGCCGCGGTCGGGGTAGTCGGCCGGGTAGCCGTCGTAGCCGTGCTCGGCGACCTTGCGCAGCAGGTCGGCGTCCCAGCGCCGCCAGAGGCCGACGAGCGTGCGGTCGCCGGCCGCGTCGAGCGCCGTCGCGCCGGCACCGGCGAGCAGCAGCACGGCGGCGCGGGTCCACAGCCAGGCGGCGAGCGCGGCGCGGTCCGGGGGCCGCAGGCGCGTCATCCCGGGACGGGCCGCCGGTCGGGCGCCCCGTCGAGCACGCCGCCCGCCGGGTCGTCGACGCCGTCCGCGCGCACGACGTCGCGCTCGGGCTGCAGCACGTCGCGCACGACGAGCGCCGCGAGGCCGAGCAGCACGGCGTCGCGCACGAGCACCGCGGTGAGGAAGACCTCGACCGGCACCCCCCTGCCCGGCGCGTCGTTGCCGACGAAGAACAGGAAGCGCAGCACGAGCAGCACCGCCTCGGCGGCCTGCCACAGCAGGAACGGCCGCCAGCGCGGGTGGGCGAGCGCGTAGAGCGGCACGAGCCACAGGGAGAACTGCGGGCTCCACACCTTGTTGGTGAGCAGGAACGCCAGCACGACGAGGAAGAGCACCTGCGGCAGCCGCGGCCGCACCGGCGCGCGCAGGACGAGCACCGCGACGGCGACCAGCGCCGCGGCGAGCGCGACGGCGACGAGGGCGTTGAGCAGCCGCGGCGCCTCGCCGGGCAGCAGCCCGGTGTCCAGGGCCACGCCCCTGACCTGCTGCAGCGCGTACCAGAGCGAGTCCCAGTCGGCCGGGCGCGTGCTGTTGAGCTCGACGAACCGGTAGGTCGCGTTGACGCCGACCACGGTGCCGCCGTCGGCGGTCGGCACGGTGGCGTGCGGGGCGAGCGCGGCCAGCCCCTCGGTGCCCAGGCGCGACAGCGGGCTGCCGGCGACCTGCACCTGCTCGCCCGCCACCGCGGCGAAGACGGGGCTCGCCAGGTACAGCGGCAGCGTGACGAGCACCGGCGTGAGCACGGTGGCGACCGCCGTGGTGCGGAACGCCCGCAGGCGGCCGGCGCGCAGGCACAGCAGCCCGAGCGGGACGAGGAACAGGGCCGGGTAGAGCTTGGTCGCCGTCGCGAGGCCGAGCAGGACGCCGGCGAGCAGGGGCCGGCGGCGGGCCCAGGCGAGCAGGCCGGCCCCCGCCAGGGCCATCGCCGGCAGGTCCCAGTTCGTGGTGCCGTGCAGGACGAGCAGCGGGGCGAGGGCGAACAGGGCGGCGTCCCAGGGCCGGCGGCCGGCCAGCCGCGCGGTGGTGACCACGACGACGAGCGCCGCCGCCGTCACCAGGGCCCAGGTGAGGTCGTAGAACCGGGCCGCGCGGTCCTGCTCGGGGAACAGCCCCGCCCCGGCGGCGGCCACCGCCATGACGCCGCCGACGAGCACCGGGTACTCGACCGGGTGCTCGAGGTAGGGCAGCGCGCCCTGGTCGAGCCGCTCGGCGAAGTAGAGCGCGTAGACGTCGGTGTAGCAGGCCCGCGTGTACTGGTACTGGTCGGTCCACGGGTGGTACCGGCACGGCGACTTCTGCCAGAAGCCGAGCAGGCTGGTGAGCAGCGTCAGCAGGACGAGCCAGCGCACCGGCGTCCAGAACCGGGACCGGTCGAGGCGGGCGTGCGCCCCCGCCGGGCCGCCGACGGCCTCGACCGCCGACGCCACGACCGGGTCGGGCGGGTCCTGCCGCGCGGGCAGCAGCACGGGGTCGGGGTGCACCGCGCGATCCTGCCGCACGGCGCGCCCCGCCCGGGTCAGCCTCCGGGCGACGGTGACGGCGCCGGCGAGATCGTGCCGGCGGGCGCCGGGCTCGTCGTCGGCTGCCGCGTGGGCTGCGGCGCCGGCGCGGTCGGCACCGGCGCGGTCGGCTGCGGCAGCGGAGCGGTCGCCGTCGGCTCCGGCTCGGGCGCCTCGGTCTGCTCCGCGGGCTCGGGCGCCGACGTCTCGGGCGCCGTGGTCTCCGGCGCGGCCGACCGGCGCGGGCGCGGCGACGACGTGCTGTCGTCGGACCCGGACGAGCCGGTGCGCGAGCGCCCGATGCCCGCCGGGCGCGGGAACCGCTCGACCTCGAGGCCCCGGTGGGCGACGTCCATGAACTCCTTGAACACCGGCGCGGCGACGGTGCCGCCGGTCGCCTGCCGCACGCCCGGGATCTCGAGCGTCTCGTTGCGGCCGGTGCCGAACCACACGGCGGTGGCGATCTGCGGCGTGTAGCCGGTGAACCAGATGTCGTAGTTGTCGGACGTCGTGCCGGTCTTGCCGGCCGCCGGGCGGCCGCCGGCCAGGCGGGCCCGGGTGCCGGTGCCGCGCTGCACCACCGCCTGCAGCGCCGACGTCGCGTCCGCCGCGACGTCCTCCTCGAAGGCGCGCTCGAGCTGCGGGCCGTTGGCGAACAGCTCGTCGTCGCCGGCGCGGACGCGGTCGATGAAGTACGGGGTGACGCGCTGGCCGCCGTTGGCGAAGGCGGCGTAGGCGGCCGCCTGGTCGACGACGCGGACGTCGTAGATGCCCAGGGCGATGCCGCCCTCGGGGGCCGGCTCGCCGAGCGGCGTCGTGATGCCGGCGCGCTTGGCGAGGTCGGCGACCTTCGCCGGGCCCACCTCGAGGCCGAGCTCGAAGTAGGCGGTGTTCACCGACTTCTGCGTGGCCTCGACGAGGTCGACCCGGCCGTGGCTCTCGTCGCCGAAGTTGCGGATCGGCTCGGGGACGCCGGGGAAGCGCTTGCGGTTGTTGCCGTCGAAGGTCGACCCGAGGCCGATGCCCTCCTCGAGGGCCGCGGCCAGGACGAACGGCTTGAACGACGAGCCCGGCTGGCGGCCGGCGCCCTGGGAGGCGTAGTCGAAGCCGGTGCCGGTGCTGCCGCCGTAGTAGGCGATGACGCCGCCGGTGGCCGCGTCGATGCTCACGAGCGCGCCCTTGGCGGCCGCCTCGTCGCCCTCCTCCGGCGTGCCGACGACCTCCTGCACGGCGGCGACGGCGGCGTCCTGCGCCTCGCGCCGGACGGTGGTGGTGACCTCCAGGCCGCGGGCGAGCGCCTCGGGCGTGCCGCGCTCCTCGAGCGTGGCCTCCAGCTCGGCCATGACCTTGGAGATCACGTGGCCCTTGGGCCCGGACAGGTCGTTGGCCTTGTCGGCCTCCGCGGCCGGCCGCACCTCCGGGAAGGAGAGCGCGGCGGCGTCGGAGGTCGACAGCGCACCCGTCTCGACCATGCCGTTGACGACGTAGGTCCAGCGGTCCTGCGCGCGCTCGGGGTGGCGCTCGGGGTCGTAGGAGGCCGGCGCCCGGATGATCGCGGCGAGCAGCGCGCCCTCGGACGGCGTGAGCTCCTCGACCGGCTTGCCGAAGTAGCTGTTGGCGGCGACCTGGACGCCGTACGCGCCGCGGCCGAAGTAGATCGTGTTGAGGTAGTCCTCGAGGATCTGGTCCTTGGACTCCGTGCGCGTCATCTTCAGCGCGATGAGGATCTCCTTCACCTTGCGCGTGTAGGTGCGCTCGGAGGTGAGGAAGGCGTTCTTCGCGTACTGCTGGGTGATGGTCGAGCCGCCCTGCTGGATCTCGCCGCCGCCCCGGACGTTGGTGAACAGCGCCCGCAGGATGCCGCGCGGGCTGATGCCCGGCTCGGTGTAGAAGCCGCGGTCCTCGGCGGCGATGACGGCCTCGCGGACGTGCGTGGGCACCTGGTCGAGCTCGACGAGGATGCGGTTCTGGCCGCCGACGCGGCCCATCTCCGAGCCGTCGCTGTAGAGCACGCGGGTGACGCCGGCGGTGGCCTGGGCGTCCGGCGGCGGGACGTCGGTGCGCGCGTAGGCGACCACCGCGAGCAGCAGCACCAGCAGCAGCGCGAGCGGCACGCCGAGCAGGAGGAGGCGCTTCACCGGCAGGCGGCGGCGCCGGCGGGTGCGGGAGGGCAGGACGCTCGTGTCGTCCGGACGGCGGCTCATGCGGGGTGCCTCACGGTCTGCAGTGTCGTCGGTGCGCGCGGGGGCCGGACCCGGCCGGGGTCCGGGCGCACCAGGAGGGTCCAACGTCCGGGCGGCGCCCGGTGTGCCCCGTCCCGCCCCGGCTCAGACGTGACGCTCAGCGCACGGGCTCCGGCGGCAGCCCCGCGGTCCAGGTCCGCAGGAGGTGGTTCCACCGGCAGGCGGTGCACACCTCCACCTCGTAGACGGCGAACTCCGGGCGCCGCAGGGCCAGGGCCGCGAGCTGCACGGGCGTGCGCGGCGTCCCGCTCATCGACCCCAGCGAGGGGCCGAACACCCACGCCACCTCGTGCAGCGCCGCCCGGCACAGCGGGCACGGGCGGTCGGTCGCGGTGCCGGCCTCGGCGGCCGACCGCAGCAGCTCCTTCGAGGCGTCGCAGACGTCGTCGGGGGAGGTGCGGGTGAGCAGGCCGCCGCTCGTGACCCGGCGCAGCAGCGCCCGGCGGGCCAGCGCGTGGTCGACGACGTCGCGGGGCACCGGCGGCGGGAGCACCGGCCGGCGGCCGGCGCCCGCCCGGGACGGCGCCGGGGCGGCAGGCACCCGGCGAGCGTAGGGCCGTGGCGTCCGTCTGGCAGCACACGTCGTCCACGGGGGGCGCCGGACGTGCCCGCGGCGGACGACGTGCCGTCCGGCCGGGCGGACGGGCGCTGTGTGCTGCCAGACGGACGCAACGTCCTGTTCACCCCGTGTTGCCCACGGGACGGCGCGGCGTCTACAGTCTGTCCGTCCGCACCGATGTATCGCTGCGATACATCGGGGTACAGGGTCTGTCGTCCAGGGAGCCGGAGGTCGCGTGCTCGAGCTCGCCGTCCTCGGCCTCCTCGACAGCGCCCCCCTGCACGGCTACGAGCTGCGCCAGCGGCTCAAGGCCACGCTGGGGACGTTCCGCGCGTTCTCCTACGGCTCGCTGTACCCGACCCTGCGCCGCATGAAGGAGCAGGGCTGGATCGTCGAGGACGAGGGGGACGCCGAGGTCGTGGCCGGTGCGCCGGTCCTGACCGGCAGGCGCGGCAAGGTCGTCTACCGGCTCACGGCCGAGGGCAAGGAGCACCTCCAGGAGCTCCTCGCCGAGGCCGGCCCGTCGGCCTGGGACGACGAGCCGTTCGGCATCCGCTTCGCCTTCTTCAGCCAGACCGACCCCGAGGTGCGCGTGCGCATCCTCGAGGGCCGCCGGTCGCGGCTGGAGGAGCGCCGCGAGGGGTTCCGCTCCTCGCTGGCGCGCACCCGCTCGCGGCTCGACCGCTACACCCTGCAGCTGCAGGAGCACGGCCTCGAGTCGGTCGAGCGGGAGGTCCGGTGGCTCACCGAGCTCATCGAGACCGAGCGCTCCGCGAGCCGCGCGACCCCCGACCGCCCCGAGCCGGGCCCCGCGCCCGGCCGGGACGCCTGAACCACCGCACCACCTCCCCACCTGCGACAGAGAGAGATCCGCTCCATGGGTTCCGTCCGCGTAGCCATCGTCGGCGTCGGCAACTGCGCCGCGTCGCTCGTCCAGGGCGTCGAGTACTACCGCGACGCCGACGCCCAGAGCACCGTGCCGGGGCTCATGCACGTCCAGCTGGGCGACTACCACGTGCGCGACATCGAGTTCGTCGCCGCGTTCGACGTCGACGCCAAGAAGGTCGGCTTCGACCTCTCCGAGGCGATCCTCGCCTCCGAGAACAACACCATCAAGATCGCCGACGTCCCGCCGCTGGGCGTCGAGGTGCAGCGCGGCGTCACGCTCGACGGCCTCGGCAAGTACTACCGCCAGACCATCGAGGAGTCCGACGCCGAGCCGGTCGACGTCGTCCAGGCGCTGAAGGACGCGCAGGTCGACGTCCTCGTCTGCTACCTGCCGGTGGGCTCCGAGGAGGCCGCCAAGCACTACGCGCAGTGCGCCATCGACGCCGGCGTCGCCTTCGTCAACGCGCTGCCGGTCTTCATCGCCGGCACGCCGGAGTGGGCCGAGAAGTTCCGCGCCGCGGGCGTCCCGATCGTCGGCGACGACATCAAGAGCCAGGTCGGCGCCACCATCACGCACCGCGTCATGGCCAAGCTCTTCGAGGACCGCGGCGTGGTGCTGGACCGCACGTACCAGCTCAACGTCGGCGGCAACATGGACTTCAAGAACATGCTCGAGCGCGAGCGCCTGGAGTCCAAGAAGGTCTCCAAGACCCAGGCCGTGACCTCGAACCTCGAGGGCCCGCTGGCCGGCAAGGTGCACGACAAGAACGTCCACATCGGCCCGTCCGACTACGTCGAGTGGCTCGACGACCGCAAGTGGGCCTACGTCCGCCTCGAGGGCCGCGCGTTCGGCGACGTCCCGCTCAACCTCGAGTACAAGCTCGAGGTCTGGGACTCCCCGAACTCGGCCGGCGTCATCATCGACGCGCTGCGCTGCGCGAAGATCGCCAAGGACCGCGGCGAAGGCGGCCCGGTGCAGTGGGCCTCGACCTACTTCATGAAGTCGCCGCCGCGCCAGGTGGCCGACGACCTCGGCCGCGCCGGGCTCGAGGCCTGGATCAAGGGCGAGAGCATCGAGAGCGAGCTCGCCGACGAGGCCGCGCAGGCCTAGCTCCTGCAGCCCGCTGACGGCCCGGTCCCCGCGAGGGGACCGGGCTGTCGCGCGTCCGGGCCCGGTCGGCACCGCCGGGTCCGGTCTGGATGGGCCGAACGGGTGGTTCCGGGCCTTCCGGGCGAACCGGCCGCCCTCCGGCGGCGTACTCCGGGCGGCGCCGCGCCCGCGGCGCGGACCCAGACCGTCCGGGGGGACCTCCATGACCCTGCTCCGCCGCACCCGCACCACCGCCGCCCTGGCCGCCGCTGCCGGCCTCGTCGCCCTCGCCGCGCCGGCGTCGGCCGCCCACGAGGACCTCACGGCCGCCGGCCTGACCTCCGGCGGCACCAAGGTCACCGTCCTCGGGCTCGCCGACGGGCGCGCCGCCCAGCAGCAGAGCCTCGTCGGCCTGGAGGGCGACCGCCGCCTGGTCGGCATCGACTACCGCGTCTTCGGCGGCGACGCCACCCTCTACGGCGTCGGCGACGGCGGCGGCCTCTACGCCGTCGACCCGGCCACCGGGACGGCCGTGCTGAAGGGCCGGCTGACCGTGCCGCTCGAGGGCACCCGCTTCGGCGTCGACTTCAACCCGGTCGCGAACGCGCTGCGGATCATCAGCGACACCGGCCAGAACCTGCGCCAGCCCTTCGCCACCGTCGTCGACGACGTCGCCGGCAACGCGGCGACGGTGGTGGACGGGCGGCTGAACTACGGCGGCACCGTCACCGGGCCGAACACCTCCGAGGGCGGCACGCCGGCGCTCGGCGTCACCGGTGCGGGCTACACGAACAACGACGCCGACCCGGCCACCGGGACGGTGCTGCTCGACATCGACACCGACCGCGACGTGCTCGCGGTGCAGAACGCCAACCCGGGCGTGCTCACCGAGCGGGGCGCGCTCGGCGTCGACGCCTCCGAGGTGGCCGGCTTCGACGTCTACACCGACGGCGACCGCAACACCGGCATCGCGCTCCTGGTCGTCGGCGGCGAGCGCGGCCTGTACGCCGTCGACCTCGCCACCGGCGCGGTGCGGTTCCTCACCGGCGTCACCCGCGGCGTGAGCGAGCTCGCGATCGCCCCCTGACGCGAGGCGCTCCCGGCGCCCCGGTCCCCGCGAGGGGCCGGGCCGCCGCGCGTCCGCCGGTCGCCGTCCGGCGCCCTACGCTGGAGCGGGTGAGCACCGGGGCGGGCGCGCTGCGCGAGGTGCTCGCCGGACCGGGCTTCCGCCGGCTCATGGGCGTCCGGCTGACGGGGCAGTTCGGCGACGGGCTGTTCCAGGCGGCGCTGTTCAGCGCGGTGTTCTTCAACCCCGAGCGCGCCACCTCCGCGGGGCAGGCCGCCGCGGCGTTCGCGACGCTGCTCCTGCCGTACTCGCTGGTCGGTCCCTTCGCCGGCGTCTTCCTCGACCGGTGGCGGCGGCAGCGGGTGCTGCTGGTCGCCAACCTGCTGCGCGCCGCGACGATCGTGGTCTTCGCGACGCTCCTCGCGGGACTGGCTCCGACGAGCCCGCCCGTCGTGGCCCTGGCCCTGGTCGTCGTCAGCGCCAACCGGTTCGTCCTCGCCGGGCTGTCGGCCTCGCTGCCGCAGGTGGTCGCGCCGCGGCTGCTCGTCACGGCCAACAGCTTCAGCACCACGATCGGCGGCGGCGCGGCGGCCCTCGGCGGCGCCACCGCGGTGCTGCTGCGCCTGCCGTTCGGCGAGGACGACCTCGGCGCCGCCCGCACCTCGCTGTGCGCGGCGGGCGTCTACGTCGTCGCGGCGCTTCTCGCCCGCACGATCGGCCGCGACGCGCTCGGCCCCGACGCGCCCCCGGAGCACGCCCGGCTGCGCGACGCCCTCGCCGCCGTCGCGCGCGGCGTCGTGCAGGGCGCGCAGCACGTGCGCGAGCGCGGCCCGGCGGCCCGCGGCCTGGCCGCGATCAGCGCGCACCGCTTCTTCTACGGCCTGTCGTTCGTCGCGACGCTGCTCCTCTACACCGAGCAGGGCGCGATCGGCCTGGGCTTCGCCGGGCTCGGCCAGGTGGTGGTGGTGTCGGTGCTCGGCGGGCTGCTCGCCGCGCTCGTCACGCCGGCCGCCTCCCGGCGGCTGGGCACCCAGTACTGGATCGTCGTCGTCTTCGCGGCCGCGGCCGTCGTCGAGGTCGTCTTCGGCTGGCCCTACACGCACGC
>DATMKB010000184.1:0-7174 GCA_035553635.1 Mycobacteriales bacterium | reverse complement strand
CACGGCTGGCAGAAGTTCGGCGAGTACACCCTCGGCGGCACCGCCGCCGCCTTCGGCGACATGGGCGTCCCCGCGCCGGCCGCGGCCGCGCTGTTCGCCGCCGTCGTCGAGCTCGTCGGCGGCCTGCTGCTCATCGCCGGTCTGCTGACCCCGGTGGCTGCCCTGCTGAACGCGCTGAACCTGGCCGGCGCGCTGGTCCTCGTCCACGCGGGCAACGGCGTCTTCGTCGAGGACGGCGGCTACGAGCTGGTGCTCGCGCTCATCGCCGGCCTGCTCGTCCTCGCGGCGCTGGGAGCCGGTCGGTGCAGCGCCGACGAGCTGCTCACCCGCCGCCTCCAGCACGCCTGAGCTCCTGCTCAGGGGACTTCGGACCATGTCGACGACCTCACGCACGCGCCGTCCGTCCGCCGCCCGCCGCCGGGCGGGAGACCGCCGCCGCACGGCGCTCGGAGCCGCCGCCGCCCTGCTCGTCGTGGCGGTCGGCGCCGGCGCCTGGGCGACCACCCGCGCCGGGGACGCCACCTCCGCGCAGGCGCTGCTGCACGACGACACCCGGCTCGGCACCGTCGAGCTGAACGTCACCGACCTGGACGCCCAGCGCGCGTTCTACGGCGACGTCCTGGGCCTGGACGTGCTCGAGGAGACCGACGGCACCGTCGCCCTCGGCGCCGACGACGAGGTGCTCGTCCGCCTGGTCCGCACCAGCGACGCGCTGCCGGCCCCGGACGACGCGGGCCTGTACCACTCAGCGCTCCTCTACCCCGACGAGGCGTCGCTGGCCGCGGTCCTGCGCCGGGTCGCCGCGCAGGCACCCGCGTCCTACCAGGGCGCGTCCGACCACACCGTCAGCCAGGCGTTCTACTTCGCCGACCCCGAGGGCAACGGCGTCGAGCTGTACGTCGACCGTCCCCGCAGCGGCTGGACGTGGGAGGACGGTCGCGTGCGGATGGGCAGCACGGCGCTGGACCCCGGCGCCTTCGTCGCGCAGCACGCCACCGACCAGCCGCGCCGGGCCCCGACGGTCGGCCACGTCCACCTCCAGGTCGGCGACCTCGACGACGCCCGCCGCTTCTACGTCGACACCCTCGGCTTCGCGGTCACCAGCGAGGTCGACGGCGCGCTGTTCATGGCCGCCGGCGGCTACCACCACCACCTGGCGACCAACACCTGGAGGACCCGGGGCGCAGGCCCGCGTCGCACGGCATCGGGGCTCGGTTCGTTCCGCGTGCTGCTGCCGACCGCCGCCAAGGTGGACGCCGTCGCTGAGCGCCTCGCCCTGGCCGGTCACGACGTGCAGCGCGACGGCACCGGCCTCACGGTCGACGACCCGTGGGGCAACACGGTGTCCGTCGCAGCGGCACCGTCCCGCGCCGCCTGACGCAGGCAGGTCGCCGGCCTCGCCCGGGGGGCAGCGGTCAGGGCAGCGTCCCCAGGCCGTGGCGCCGCGCGTGCACGATCGCGCGCGCCCGGTCGGGCACGCCGAGCTTGAGGTAGATGCTCGAGACGTGGTTGCGCACGGTCTTCGGGCTGAGCACCAGCCGCTCGGTGATCTCCGCGTTGCTCAAGCCCTGCGCCACGAGCGCGAGCACGTCCCGCTCGCGCGGCGTCAGCTCCTCCGGTGAGCGCCACGGCGCCTCCACCGCTGGTTCCACCGCCGCGCCGACGACCGACCCGCCGCCCGCCACCTCGCGCAGCGCCTCGAGGAGAGCGTCCTGGTCGACGCCCTTGACCAGGTAGCCCCGCGCCCCGGCCCGCAGCGCCGCACCGACCGTGTCGGCGTCCTCGTGCATCGTCAGCACGAGCACCGCGACGCCGGGCGCTCGCGCCAGCACCTCGCGCGTCGCGGCGACGCCGTCGAGCACCGGCAGCCCGAGGTCCATGAGCACCACGTCCGGCTGCAGCGCCACGGCGAGGTCGACGGCCGTCGCCCCGTCCGCCGCCTCGCCGGCCACCTCGACCTCGGGCAGCGTCGCGAGCAGCGCGCGCAGCCCGGACCGCACCACCGGGTGGTCGTCGACGAGGAGCACGCGCACGGTCACGGGAGCGGCAGCCGCACGTCGAGCACCGTCCCCGGCGCACCGGTGCGGACGTCGGCCGAGCCGCCGAGCGCCGCAGCGCGCTCCCGGACCGAGAGCAGCCCGGTGCCGAGCCGCAAGGGCTGGGGCAGCCCCCGTCCGTCGTCGCGGACCTGCAGGTGCAGCGCGCCGCCGGCGACCTCGAGCCGCACGGTGCAGTGCGCGGCACCGGCGTGCCGGAGCGCGTTGGCGACGCCCTCGAGCGTGATCCGGTACGCCGCGACCTCGACGGCGGCGGGCAGCGCCGGCAGCGGGGCCGGCACGTGCAGCGACAGGTCGACGGCGGTGGTCGCGGCGAGCGCGCGGAGCCGCTGCTCGAGGGCCGGGACGAGGCCGAGGTCGTCGAGCGCCGGTGGCCGCAGCGCCTCGACGGCGTGCCGGAGGTCGGCGACGGCGGTGTGCAGGTCGGCGGTGGCGCCGACCAGGAGGGCTTCGGCGCGGCGGGGGTCGGACGTGCGCACGTTGCGCGCCGCCTCGAGCGCGAACGCCACGCCGGTCAGCGCCGGGCCGACGCCGTCGTGCAGGTCGCGGCGCAGCCGCCGGCGCTCCTCCTCCACCGCGGTCAGCAGCTGCTGCTGCGAGCGGCGCAGCCGGTCGGTGCCGAGCACGGTGGCGGCGACGGCGGCGACCGCGGGGGCGAGGTCGGCGAGCAGTGCGTGGTCGTGCCGGCCGAGCGACTCGCCGGCGCGCGGTGCAACGCGCAGGGTGCCGATCCGCTCGCCGAAGTGGACCAGCGGCTGCTCGACCGCCCGGTCGGCCCCGGGCAGGCCGCGGCTCGCGACCGGCACGTCGGCACCGCCGTCGGCGAGCAGCACCTGCACCGAGGACAGCCGCAGCGACGACAGCAGCACGTCGCTGACGTCGTCGAGCGCGGCACGCGCGTCGCCCGCCGCCTCCGCCCGCCGGCCGACCAGCACCAGCGACGTCCACGGGTCGTCGCGCCGGCCGAACAGGAACCGGTTGACCCGCCGCTGCACCAGCTCGCGCAGCGGCGCGAACAGCACCGCGACGAGCGCGGTCGCCAGCAGCGGTGCGCCGTCCAGCAGCGCCACCGTGCCGACGTGCACGCCGAGCAGCACGGCCGCGACGGCCACCAGCACGACGGTGCGGCTGACCGCGACGTCGACGTCGAAGAGCCGGTGCTGCACCGAGGCCGCCGCGACGCACGCCGCCCAGCCGACGACGGCGAGCACCACCGCGACCGTCGCCGGGCCGGACGGCGCGACCGTCGACCAGACGACCGACAGCGCCAGCGGCACGGCGGACAGCGCGACGAGGCGCAGCCGCTCCCGCTGCGGCGGGTCGCTGCTCCGCCACCGCACGACCAGGCCGCCGACGGCCAGCAGCCCGAGGACCGGGACGAGCACCGCCCCGACGGCGCCCGCGACGGCGAGCGGGCCCGCCGCCGCGGCCGGGAGGCCGAACGGGTTGTCGACGCCCGGCCGGCCCGGCAGGTCGCCCGGCGTGAGGGCGTTGGCTGCGACGAGCAGCGCCACGCTGACTGCGCCGGCGCCGGCGACGACCCGCCAGCGCGGCGACGGCAGCCGGCCGTCCGGCAGCAGCAGCGGCAGCAGTGCCACGAGCGGCACCGCCGTCAGCGCCCACACCCAGCCGCCGACCCACCCGGCGAGCACGGCGCCGGTGCTCGGGTCGGGCCGGTCGAGCCCCGCCTCGGCGAGGCCGTTGGTGAGCACGGCGGCCGCCGAGGCGGCGCCGACGACGAGCAGCAGCCGGCCGAGCGGGTGCGCGGGGGAGACCTGGAGCAGCGCGGCGCCGGCCAGGGCGGCCAGCGGCAGCACCACGAGCACCCACGTCTCGTCGGCGGCCGCGGGCAGCGCCCCTGCGCCGGCGAGGACGACCAGCCCGGCGACGACGGCGGGCAGCGCGAGCGCCGGCACCACCCATGCCGGGCGCAGGCGCCACGGCGCACGCAGCGGCGCCGGGTGCGCGAGTGACGCCATGGCCTCCCCCTCCGCCGTCATCGTGGCAGCAAGCAGGCCCGCTCAGGAGGCGTTCGGCCGTCGCAGCAGGACGACGCCGGTCGCGACGAGCCAGACCAGCGCGAGCAGGAAGGGCACGGGCACGGCGTCTGCGCCGGTGCTCGCCGCGGCGACGAGGAGCACCGCGACCGGGACGCCGGTCCAGCCCAGTGCGCGAGGCAGTGCGCCGTGGGCGAGCGCCGCGACGGCGGCCGCGCCGAGCAGCAGGCCGAGCGGCACGAACGACAGCGCGAACGAGGCGTCGTTGAGGTCGGTGAGCAAACGGGCGAGGTCGCCGTCGAGCTCGCCGGCGCGCCGGTCGGCGGCGTAGAGCGCGCTGCCGCTGGCGAGCTTCACCGCGGCGAGCAGCGTCCCGGCGGCGAGCACCGTGAGCCCGAGGTAGCCCTCGCGCGGCTCGCTGAGCCGGATGCGCCGGGCGAGCGCGGCGGAGAAGACGAGCAGCGCGAGGAACGCGACGAGCTCGAGGGCGGTGCCGGCTCGCCAGGCGGCGTCGGCGGTGCGGCGGACGACCTCGGCGGCGTGCGCCTCGGACGGTGCGGCGGAGTCGACGCCGCCGCCGGTGAGGCTGTTGCCGGCGAGCGCGAGCACGACGAAGGCGATGCCGGCGGCGCCGCCCAGCCGGCCGGGTGCCCTCCCGGTGCCGGTCGACGTGGCGGGCGGTGTGGCGGTGGTGGTCATGGCGGACTCCTGTCTCGACGGGAGTGACCACCGTGGCCGGGCGGCGCCGCGCCGTCATGGGACCGGTGTCCCGACTTGCGCGCCTCCGGCGGTGCTGTACCGAGGCCGCGTGGCGACCAGCGCCAGGACGCTGAGGAGGGCGAACACGCCGTCCGGGACCCACGTGCCGAGCAGGACCGCGTGCCCGAGGAAGAACGCCGGGAGGACCCACAGGGCGAGCCACGCCCACCGCTCGCCCGAGCTGATGCCGGCCGTGGCGAGCGCGATGACGAGGACGCCGAGCGCTGCTCCACCGGTGGCGATGAGCGCGTTCGCGTCCGAGTCGAACGCCTCGGCGCCGGTCGCGGCGTACACGGACGCGTAGAAGACGATGGTGAGCAGGCCGAAGACCACCATGGTCCCCTGGGCGATTCGCTGCGTGACAGGCATGTCGTGTCCTCCCTGAGGTCGAACGGGCGCCGTCGACGCTAGGGACGCGGCGTCGTCCGCAGCACGTGGTCGACCGCAGTCCTGCGGCATTGCGGTCGACCGCACTGCGTCCGGACCTGCGGAGGGCCACACTGCGGCTCGTGCTCGAGACCCTCGTCGTCCCGTTCTGCTTCCTGGCCGCCGGACTGCTCGGCTACCGCCTCGGGACGCCGGTGCGCGTCGCCGGCGGGCTCGCCGCGCTCGGGGCGGCGCACGTCGTCGCCCTCCTCGGCGCGAAGCAGGCGCTCGCCGCCGACGGTGCCGCCGCCGACGCGGTCCACCTGGTCACGCAGCTGCTGTTCGTCGGCGGGTTCGTCGCCTTCGTGTGGCTGGCCGCGGTGTACCCCGACCAGCGCGCCAGCGTCCCGCTCGTCGCGGGAGCAGCGGGGCTCGGTCTCGTCGGTCCCCTCCTGGCGGCGGCGTCGGGCCCGACACCGTCCGTGCTGGACGAGGGGCGCGAGCTCGGGCCGGTGGTGCACCTGCTGCCGGCGGCCGTGGCCGACGCCGCCGTCGCCCCGGTCATGGTGCTGCCGCTGCTGGCGGTCGTCGTGTTCGCGCTGCGCTACCGGCGCGCGGACCGCGACGACCGCGCCGCGATGCGCTGGCCCGTCGCCGCGCTGGCGGTCACCGCCGCGCTCGTCGTCGCCGGCACGGCCCTCGGGTCGGAGCACCAGGGCGTCGTCACGGTGCTGTTCCTCACGGCCGCGCCGGTGCTCCCGCTCGCCCTCGCCTTCGGCCCCGTCATCCGGCACGTCGACGCGCTGTCGAAGGAGCTCGACGGGCTGCGCAGCAGCCGACGGCCCGGCACGCCGCCAGGGGCGCTGAGCGGCCTCACGCGTCGCGAGCTGTCGGTCCTCGAGGCGATGGCGGAGGGGATGTCGAACCCGCAGATCGCGAGGTCCCTGCACCTGTCGCTGTCGTCGGTCGAGAAGCACGCGACGTCCGTCTTCCGCAAGCTGCAGGTCGGCGACGAGCCGACGACGCACCGGCGCGTGTCCGCGGTCGTGGCGTACCGCGATGCCGTGGAGTCGGCTCGTACGAGCGGGTCTGGTGCGGCGGACGGAGCCGGCCGGAGCGAGCGTTGAGGGTGCCCGGCCGCCTGCGCGACGGTCCGGCCGCACGCGCCGTGCCGGGACGCGATGCCTGGTCCAGCGGTCACTAGCCCGACGTGAGCTGCGCGTCGTGGAAGACCTTGCGCACGGCTGCCCCGTCCCAGTGGTGCAGCCCCTGCTCCTCCACGGTGAACCACGCACCGCGACCGTCCCGTCCCGCACGCAGGCTGCGCACCGGACCGGGTACGGCGAACAGGTCGTCGGGCGAGCCGTCCACCCGTACGACGCCGCTCCCGATGCAGCAGCCGTGCAGGGCGACCACCCTGCCGTCGGCCAGCCACGAGGGTGCGAGCGTCCGGCCGCCTGCCGCCGGGTCGACCTCTCGCGTCTCTCCCGAGCTGACGGTGGTGATGACTGCTCCTTGCGGGGCCACGTGCGCGACCTCAGCCGCGTCGGGCGACAGGCTGACCGGCCACTCCGGTGGCGTGCCCCCGGCGATGGCGCCGTCGGGGACCGGCAGGGCGGTCTCCGACCCTGTCCCGGTGGCGCGGACCACGAGCGCAGTCCGCCGGCAGTAGCCGTCGACTGCGCCGTAGCGGAAGTAGGCGAGCTGGCTGCCGTCGGCCGCCAGCGCGATCGACGAGCCCTCGGCCAGCTCCTGCATGCGCTTGCCAGGCAGGACCTGCAGGACCTGCGCCGAGCACGTGGAGGCCACGTCGTCGTCGTGCCGCACGGCCGACACGAGGACGAAGCGCCCGTCCGCAGAGGCGGCGACGCCGTCCGGCTCGCCGATGTCCGGCGGTACGGAGGCCAGGACGTCGGTCACCTGACCGCCGGGAGAGACAGCCACGAGGCTGCGGTCGGCGCGCAGGACGACGACGTGACCGGGCTGCACCAGCGG